>NZ_JBHVHF010000001.1:0-105543 GCF_042800315.1 Streptomyces sp. NPDC057638 | reverse complement strand
TTCGCGGGCGAGGAGGTGCTCGCCCGCGGCGCCGACGAGGATCAGGTCGCAGCCGATCAGCTCGCGGGCCGTCGCGTCGGCCCGTGCGGGGTCGCTACCGGCGCTACCGGCGCCTTCCGCGAGCCGGGCCGCGACCGCCTCCGACAGCGGTCGGGCGAACAGCGTGGCGAGCGCCCCCGACGTCCACGGCAGTCCGGCGAGCGGAGTCGCCTTCACTCCCTTCCCGGAACCCAGCCGCCGGTCCGGGGAGAGCGTCGCACCGGTGATCAGGAGTCCGCCACGGGAGAGCCGGGCGTGGTCGAGGGTGCCCGAGCCGAGCATCACGCTCGCCGTGCCGGCGCCGCGTGCCCGGGCCGGGCCGCCGGGCTTGACGTCGGCGACGGAGTACCACTGTCCGTCCTCGGAGACGAGGTGGGTGACGACACCGCCGTATCCGGTGGCGGTGATCACCGGTTCCCGGCAGACCCCGTACACCCGCAGTCCGCCGCCGGGACGGTAGCCGCGACGGGCGGTGCCGACCAGTGCCGGGGACGGGTTCCCCGCCGCCAGCAGGTGGGTGGTGAGCAGCAGTTCGCGGACCTGGGCCACCAGGTCGGCCAGCCGGTGGCCGTCGTGCCGGGCGCGGGCCGCCCGCAGCCCCCGGGTGACACGCAGGGCCGCGGCCTCGGCGCGGTGCAGTCCGGCCAGCCGGGCGGTGTGGGCGGCCCGCAGCAGTTCCGCCTGGGGTACCGCGCCCGCGGCGGGGACCCCCGCGGCGAGCACGTCCGCGGCGGCCGCCCACAGCGCGGCCGCGGCGGCGATCTGTGCGGGGGTCGGGCCGGTGGGCGCCGGAATGTCGAGGTCCGGCGGGGCTGGTTCCGGTTCGGCGGCGGGGGTGTCCGCGTCGGCGACCGGGCAGGCGCCGAGCACGGCGGCGCGGTGGAGACACCGGGGGGAGAGCAGGCAGGTGCACACCGCCTGTCCGGCGTCCGTGACCGCGCCGGTCGGGCCGGGAGAGAGCGCGACTTCGGTGTCCTCACCGCACCGGATCCGCAGCACGCCGTCGGTGACGGTGACCGGCAGGGCCGCGTACGACGCGATCGTGGCGTCCAGCTTCTTGCGGAGCCGTGCGGTCAGGCCCTCGACGGCGGCGGCTACGACATCAGGCGCCACCGGCGGCAGTCCGGCGTTCGCGGGGCCTTCGCTCGTCGCGTCGGTCGTTACCGGCTCGGTCGTTACCGGCTCGGGGTGTGTCAGGCCCGGGTACGTCGTCATGGGGTCGGTCGCTATCGGGTCGGGGCGCGTCGGGTCCGTGTTCATCGGGTCTCTCCGCGGAGGCGGTCGCCCACCCAGCGGGCGAGGGCGAGGGGGCTGAGGGCGGCGACGGGCATGCCGGCGGCGACGAGCTGGCGGGCGACGGGTACCGAGTAGCGCGGGGTCCCGGTGTCGTCCAGGGCCGCACAGCCCATCAGGTGCGCCCCGGAGGAGGCGAGGGAGTTCACCTCGCCGAGGAGTCCGCCCAGGGCGTAACCCTCCTCGAAGTCACTGACCACCACCACGATCGTCCGGCTGGGCACGGTCATGAGGGTGCGGGCGTGCGCGAGTGCGGCGGCGATATGCGTGCCGCCGCCGACGCGTACCTCCAGCAGCAGCGACAGCGGGTCGTCCACGTGGTCCGTCAGGTCGATCACGTTGGTCGAGAACGCCAGGAAGTGCGTGGAGAGGGTGGGTACCCCGCCCAGCACGGCCGCGGTCAGCGCCGACCAGACGACCGACGCCTCCATCGATCCGGACACGTCGACGACCAGGATCAGACGCCAGTCGGCCTCCTTGCGGGAACGGGTGCTGAACACCGGCTTCTCCGGGACGACCAGGGTCCGGCCGTCGGCCGTTCGGCGGGTGGTCGCGAGGTTGGCCCGCAGGGTGCGCGGCAGGTCGAGCCGGCCGCCGGGGCGGCGGGTCGGTCGCGGAGTGGCCAGACCGGTCAGCGCCGGACGCATCCGGGTGGCCAGTTCCTTCGCCAGTTCCTCGACGAGCCGGCGCACCAGGGGCCGCAGCGTGGCCAGTTGTTGTTCCGGCATGCCCCCGGCGAGGGACAGCACGGACGTCAGCAGGTCGACCGAGGGGCGCACCGAGGCGGGGTCCAGCTCGGCCAGCACGTCCGTGCGGCCCTGGTCGGCGGCGCGGGCGAGCACCTCCTCGCGGATCTCCGCGCCGAACAGCGCGTCGAGTTCGGCGGCCCACTCGCGGGCGGTGGGGAAGGATGCCTCCTGACCGCCGCCCGGGCCGCCTTCGCGGCCGAGGTCGGTGGCGCCCTCGCCGCGCCCGGTGCCGTACAGCTCGTCCAGCGCGTGCGCGTAGCGGCGGGCGTCCGTCGGCAGCTTCTCGCTCTCCCGGCCGAGCAGCAGCCGCCACCGGTCGGTGGGTGAGAGGTGGGGCGCGCCGGGCGGGGACGCGCGGGGAGTCGTGGCGGGGATCGTATCGGGGGCTGCCGGGCCGTCGGCGGGGGTTGTGGGCCGTGGTGGCGCCGGGGGCGGGGTCTGTGCGGCGGCTGAGTCGGGTGGGCCGGACGGTGTCCTTGTCGGCAGGGCCAGCGACGTCACCGCGGCGAGGCCCGCCGTATCGGCCGCCGTCCACAGGGCGAGCAGTGCGGGCGAGGCGCCGAGGGAGAGGTCGAGCCGGTCGCCGAGGCGCTCGGTGACGGCGTCCAGCAGACGGCCTCGGCCGGCCGGGCTGAGCGTGTCGAAGCCGCCTCGCAGCGCGGGCAGCCGGTCCAGGAATCCTTGGTCGGTGAGTGTGTCGATCCGGTTGAGGAGCGGGTCCAGCGCGGTCGGCGAGGACTGGAGCAGCGGGGCGGCGCCGCTGAGCAGTCCGGAGAGCCTGCGGGCGAGCGCCAGCCGCGTGTCCGGGTGGGTCGCGGTGTCGATCCACCCGGCGGTCCGTGTGCCGAGTGTCGCGGTGTCGTCGAGGTCGAGCAGGACCCGGGCGACGAGTGCGGCGCCCTGGACCAGGGGGGAGCCGGTGTGCGCGAGGGTGGCCAGCGCGTGGTCCATCCGCAGCCCGAGCCGGTGGTCACCGGCCCGCGAGGCGAGCGCGATCAGCGCGGCCGCGTCGCTGGGCGCGTCGCTGCCGGAGAGGCCGGGCAGGGCGCGGACCGCTGTCTCCAGCAGGTCGGCGGCGAGCGTGGCGGCGAGCTCGCGGCTCTCGGCGGTGGTACCGGGCAGATGGCCGCGGCGCAGTGCCTCCAGCAGGTCGAGCGCCTCCAGGAGTTCGGTGAGTGTCGCGGCGGCGGGGAGGACGGCGGCGGCGTCGGTGAGCCGTTCCGTGACCAGCGCGGGCAGGTCGCAGCGGGCTGCCGCGCCCAGCCCGGTCAGGACGAGCGCACAGGTCGGCCCGCCGTCCGCCGACGCGCGGCGGTACATCTCGCGCAGGGTGCCCTCGGCCGCGAGGGCCGCGGTCACTCCTCGGACTCCGGCCAGGTCCAGTCGCACGGGGACGGCCGGGTTCCAGGACAGCCGCCATCGGGTGGTGAGTGCCGTGCCGTCGCCCGTGCCGGCCACCTCCGTGGCTTCGCCGTAGCCCGCGCCGCACACCGCGAGGCGCTGGAGCAGGATCTCGCGGCGGCTGTCCAGGGAGGAGCGGAACGGGTCGAGCCGCACCTCGCGGGCGGCGGGTTCGTCCGGGCGCGGCAGTCGTAGCGCGGCGAGTTCGGCCTCCACGGAAGGGCCGAGTCCGGACCGTGGGGTTCCCGGGGCGGTCCGGCCCCGGTCGGTGCCGACGAGGACGGCTTCGAGGGCACGGGCGAGGGCCCGGCCCCGGCCGAGGGGCTCGCCCTGGCCCATGACGGTGGTCAGTGCCTCCAGCACCTCGCCGCGCCCGGGGGCGGCGAGACCGCGCACGCTGGCCAGGTCGCGGGCCATCCGCAGGGTTTCGGCCGCCTCGCCGGTGCCCGCGCTGTGCCCGGCGGTCCGCAGGTGTCGGCATACGTCGGTGATCGCGCGGGCGGCGGCGGTGTGCAGCAGCTCGGGCTGGCCCGCGGCCATGTACACGGCCTGCTGCCAACGTGGGTCGCGGATGCCCGCGGGGTAGCCGGAGCGGGAGTCGAGGAGGTCGAAGGAGTAGGGGACGAGTGAGGTGACCACGGCCGGTCGCCGCCCGGTCCGGGGGGTGTCGGGCGCGGGCGGCGGCGCGGTGGCCGGGCCCGGGTCCCGGGTGTGGCTGGCCTGGTCCGGTCCATCCGCTCCGTCCGGTCCATCCGGTCCATCCGGTCCATCCGGTCCATCCGGTCCGTTCGCCCCGTGTGTCAGGGCCTGCGCGTGGAACGCGCCGATGACGGCGGCGACCCGGCGTCCGCCCGCCGAGGCATGGGCGATCGTGTGCCGCATATGACGCTCGCGGGCCAGGTCCACCGCCGGTACGCGGCCCGCCGACTCGGCGTCCCGGCGCAGGGCCCAGCCCACGCCGAGCGCCGCCCTGCGGATCGCCTCGGGGGAACAGCCGGGGGCCAGTACCTCGACGCAGCGGTCCCACAGGTCATCCCCGTCGCGCCCGGTCCCGGCGGCGGTGAGCGCGTCGGCGAAGGAGGTGGGTCCAGCGATGGGAGCCGTCCGGTCGAGGGCGTCACGGGTGTCGCCGGGGAGGCTGGTCGTGTCGTCGCCGTGCCACACCGGATCCGTCATCGGCAGGTCGCAGCAGACGACGTCCACGTCGTGCTCGCGCGCCCAGCGGATCGCGGCGAGTTCGGGCGAGAAGTCGGCGAAGGGGTAGAAGCCGAGCCGACCGCCCTCGCCGGCCCCGGCCAGTGCGACCGGCGCCAGGGTGCCGGGGGCGGCCAGGTGGGTGAGCCACGGCTGGAAGTCGACGGGCAGCTCCACGCAGACGACCTCGGCGCCGGAGGCGTCCAGCAGGGCGGGCACGGCCGCGGCGAGGGCGGGGCTGTGGTGGCGTACCCCCAGCAGGTACGGCGTCGTGGAGCGGGCGAGGGCCTCGACCGCTTCCTGCGGGTTCTGGGGGGCCTGGAGGGCCTGAGCGCGTGTCACCGGAGGTTCTCCCGCAGGTCCCAGAGGCGGCGCCAGGTGGGCGAGCCGTCCTCGGCGCGGCGGCGCACCGGGCCGTCCCAGTAGCCGAGGAGCCGCGCGTGGTCGGCCGGGTCGTCCTTGCGGACCACGCCGAGGAGGTGGCCTGGCACCAGGTCGAGGACGTCGCCGCCGGGCAGGTAGGCGGTGGCCACCCCGAGGGAGGTGGCGACCTGCACGGCTTCGGCCGTGGACAGCACGGTGCCCGGGCGTTCCACGTCCCAGCCCTCCGCGGACCGGCCGGCCCGCAGGTCACGGAAGACGGTGACCAGGACGTCGAGGACCGCGTCGTCCACCGCGAAGGCCGCGCCGGCCCGTTCGACGGCCGCGGTGGCCTGCCGCCGGACCAGGGTGGTCTCCGCGTCGATGTCGGCGATCGGGTGCACGGTCTCGAAGTTGAACCGGCGCTTGAGGGCCGCGGACATCTCCGACACACCGCGGTCGCGCAGGTTGGCGGTGGCGATGACGGTGAAGCCGGGTGCGGCCGCGACCTGGGCGTCGCCGGTTCCGGACAGTTCGGGCACGCTGATCCGGCGGTCGGAGAGGAGGGAGACAAGGGCGTCCTGCACCTCGGGCAGGCAGCGGGTGATCTCCTCGACCCGGGCCACCCGGCCCGTGCGCATGGCGCTGAGCACCGGCGAGTCGACCAGCGCCTGTGGGGTGGGGCCCTGGGCGAGGAGCAGCGCGTAGTTCCAGCCGTAGCGCAGCGCGTCCTCGGTGGTGCCCGCGGTGCCCTGGACGGTGAGGGCGCTGGTGCCGCAGACGGCGGCGGCCAGCAGTTCGGAGAGCATCGACTTGGCGGTGCCGGGTTCGCCGACGAGCAGCAGGCCGCGCTCACCGGCGAGGGTGACCACACACCGTTCGACGAGGGCGCGTTCACCGACGAACTTGGGGGCTATCTCCAGCCGGTCCGGCAGCGTCTCGTGCGGCTTGGGGAGCTGGAGCGACTCTCCTCCGCTGCCGCACACGAAGGTGATGACGGCGCGGGGCGTGAGCCGCCAGCCGGGCGGACGGGGCCCCTCGTCATGGGCGGCGAGGAAGGCGAGTTCGGTGGCGTGACGCTCCTCGGCGGGCAGGGTCTGCCGGGCCGTGGGGGCCGTCGCCGTGTCGGTCGAAGGCATGCGGGATCCTTGCTGATCGGTACGGGTCGGTACTGGCTGTCGCTGGCTGGTTCTTGCTGGTACGGGTTGGTCCGGGTCTCTCACCATGGGTGCTGGTCAGGCCGGTGTGTCGTGATGGTCAGGTGGAGGGAGACCCTGGGGCGGCGGGACTCCAGGGTGACCGGTGGGGGCCGAGCGGGACGAGTGCGGGCGGTGCGTGACCCCGGGCCGCCTCATCCCTCCGGCCGCCCCGGCCGCCCCGGCCGACAGGTGCCGGTCCGGGGTCGGCCGGTACGGGGTCGGCCGGTCCGGCTCCGGGCCCTCGGCCGTGGGGGACGCGGGCCCGGTGGACGGAGACGACCCGTCGCCCTCACCTGGCAGGTGGTGGCCGACCGGAGCCGTGGTGGGTCCGGGCCGACCGGACCCGTGGCGCGGGCCCGGACGGTCTGTGCGAGCGGCCGGGGTGGGCGGGGCGGCGGAGTCGCCCCGGGCTGAGGCTCCGGAGTCGCCCCCGGCCGCCCCCGGCCGTTCACGGGGTCAGCGACGGCGCCCGCGGCGGACCTTCAGCTCCGCGAAGCGCGGCCCGTCCCCGTCCCGCACCCGCTGCCAGGCCCTGCGGTACAGGTCCGCGACGGGTTCGGCGGGCACGAGGACCCCCAGTACGGCGTGCTCCTCGTGCACCAGCTCGCCGTAGAGCGGCAGCTTCCACGCTTCCAGGGGGACCCGCGGTGCGCCGGGGTCGACCCAGCCGCCGGGCAGGAAGAGGGAGCGTCCGGCCCGGGTGCGGCTGGCCTCCACCACCAGGTCGGTGGCGGCCAGTTCGGCGCGGGCGGCCTTGAGCCGGGCGGGCCTCCAACCGGTCCACCGGGCCGTCATCCGGTCGGTGGGGTCGGGCATGGCCAGCAGCATCAGATAGACCGTGGCGGCGTCCTCGCCGATGCCGTGTTCCTTGGCCGCCAGGGTGACCAGGTCGGGCACGGAGCGGCTCGGGTCCTGTGGCCACCAGGTGCCGTCCTTGTCGCGGTCGCCCGCCAGGGGCTCGCCCGGGTCGGCGAGCAGCGCCGCGACGTGAGGGGAGCGGGCCAGCCGCAGCGCCGCCTCGGCCGGGTAGGGCCGCTGGTGCTGGATGCGCAGCGCGGGCAGGTACGGGTCCTGGCCGGCCTCGTCGAGCAGGTCGACGCGCAGGCCCGGAGCGGGCTGGTCGTCGTGGGTGGCGAGGATGACCGCGCCGTACCGTTCGTAGCCCGGGCCCGTCTCGGTCGGGGTGCCCGCGGCCTTCCTGAAGGCGGAGAGGCGGATGTACTCCCCGAGGTCGAGGACCACTCCGGGGTGGGCCAGTCGTTCGCGTACGGCGGTGAGCGCGGACGGCAGGGCGGCACGGATCGGGTCACCGGCGGGGAGCCGGTGGGCGAGCCAGGCGGCGAGGGCGACCGCGCCGGTCAGCGTCTGGGCCGTGAACCCGACCGGGTCGTTCCCGACGGGCCGGACCCGGTCGCCGTCGACCGCCCAGGTGAGGTCCTGGGTGAGCCGGGGTTCACCGGCGGGGCACAGCAGGGCCGGGAGTGCCTCGCGCACCTCCCACGGGGTGTGCTTGACGGCGCGGAGGGCGTCGTTGAGCAGCTCTTCGGGGACGGCGGTCCGTCGGCCGACCCGGTCGTTCCAGACCTCGGCGGCCGCGGCCACGTCGGGCCCCTCGGTCCACAGACGGGCCGGGTCCGCGGGCACGAGGGCGGCGACCACGGCGGCCCGGATATCGCCGTCGACGCCTTGCAGCTCGTTCTTGGCGACGGCGGCCAGGGTGACCTTCACGCCGAGCTGGGTCCGCGCCGGTGCGCTCAGGAACGTGCGCTCGTACTCGTCGACCTGGGGCAGGCCGGCCACGATCAGCCGGGCCATGGTCTCGGTGACCCCGGTGAGCGCGGCGAACTCCTCCGCGGCCGAGGGGAACCAGGGGGCGGGCCCACGGACGGCCAGTTCCGCGAGGATCGCGCCGGGCCGGCGGGCGGCGTCCTGGTCACCGAGGGAGGTGGATTCCAGGAGCGTGTAGGGGTCCGGGGTCTCGAACTGCCCGGCCGGATCGTGGAAGAGCCCGGTGAACACGCAGCCGTCGTCGTCCGGCGAGCGGCGGCCGAGGATGGCGACGAAGGCGCCGCCGCCGAGCGGCAGCAGGCCGTTCCAGGTGCCCTCGCGCCAGTTGCCCGCCGGGGTGCGCAGCGGGCCGGCCGGGAGCCGCAGCACCACCGTGCGCCAGCGCCCGGAGCCGCCCTCCGTCAGACCGAGCGTGTCGAGTGCGGCAAGCAGCGCGCCCAGCGCCTCGCGGTGCTCCTCGGAGGTGGTGGCCGCGGTGGCGCGGAAGGTCAGGGCCGTCACCCGGTTGAGCAGCGTCTCCAGGCCGGGCTGGCCGAACGGCAGTTCCGGCCCGTCCAGATGGAGTCGCGCGGTCCGGTCCGCGGGAACGGCGGTTTCGGTGAGCCCGGCGGCGCGGGTCAGCACGCGCAGGGCGCGGAAGACCGTGTCCGTCTCCTCGGCGCGGTGCCACCAGTAGGAGCGCGGCGAGCCGAGTCCGCTCATCGCGTCCAGCAGCACGGCGTCGGTCGGCCCGGCCGGGCCCGTCTGCCCCGGATCACCGGCGAGCGCCCGGGTCAGCCGGTCGGCCACCGCGTCCAGTACGGCCTGCTGCTGTGCCGCGTAGCGGACGACGCCGGTGATACCGGCGACGAGCGCGTCGTGGGTGACGGGCAGCAGGGCGCGGACAGCGGTGGGCAGGGCCGTCTCGTCGTCCTGCCCGGCGGCCGCCAGCAGGGCGAAAGCGGTGTCGCGGTCGATCCGCCGCAGTGCCTGGGAGCCCCGCTCGTCACGAGGTGTCAGGCACTCCCAGTACTGCGTCGGCGGCAGCAGCAGGGTGCCCTCGCCGAACACGCCGGGCGTACGGTCGGTCTTGGCCACCGAGGTGACGACGCCGTCCGGGTCGACCAGTTCGAGCTGCCAGCTCCCGCGGATGACGGCCTGGGGCCGGTCGGCGCCGGGGAACCGCACGAGCACGGCGGGTACGCCCCGGTCCGTGGCGAGGGTGACGGTCTGTCCGGCCAGGTCCCGGACGCGGTGGGAGCCATCGGGCAGCCGCACCGCGCACAGCCCGATCAGGCCGTCGACGGGCGCGGAGGCGGGGGCCCGGCCCGTCGTCGGCGAGGGACGCAGTCGGGCGTCGGCGAGCACGCTGCCCTGAGGGGCGTCGCGCAGCGTATCGGCGAGGAAGGCGGGCCGGCTCGCCCGGCCGACCTCCCCGGTGGCCGGGTCGTACTCGTGCCAGCCCCGTCCGCCCTCGTCACCAAAGGCGTGCCACACCCAGTACGCGACACCGTCGGAGAGGATCGCGCGTTCCTCGGGCACCGTGGTGTCCCCGGTGTGCAGGACGCCCGCGCCGGTGGTCCGGCCGCCGCCGGGCAGGGGCAGGGTGATCGGCATGTCGCCGCGGTACCAGTCCATCTCGGTGCCCCGCGTGGACCGGGGGCCCTGGAGGGTCTGGGACTGGTCCGGGCGGGTGTGCCAGTAGCCGCGCAGGCTGTCGCCCTTGTGGTCCCAGTAGACGAGCAGTTCGCCGTCGACGTGGTGGAAGCCCGGGTCGCCGCGCCGGTCGTTCGCGGGGATGCGCAGGTCGTGGGTGAGGACGGTGCCCTCGGCTCCGATCACGCGAGCCTGCTGGGGGCCCGCCACGATGAGATGCGGCCAGGCGTCGGCGACGATGAGCTCCTCGACGTCCTTCCTGGGGACGAGGGCGGCCGCCGCCTCCTCCCAGGCGGGCCAGCCCAGTTCGTCGAAGAGACCGGCCCGCAGGGTGCGCACCAGGACCGGCGCCAGGTCGGTTCCGACGGCCTCGCGCACCTCGTCCTCGGCCAGCGCCAGGGCTTCGGCGGGCAGCCATGTCAGCCTGCTCAGCGCCTCGGGCAGCTGCGGCAGACCGACGGCGGTGAAGCGCCGCACGACCCGGCGCACCCACGCGGCGAGGAGCGGACGCCCGCCGGGCGACTGGGCCAGCAGCCGGATCGCCCGCCGTGACGCGTCGTTGTCGCCGAACTGTTCGGCGCCCTGCCGGAACGCGTCGTGGAAACGGGGGTCGGCGGCGAGCGCCAGCAGGTCCCGGTGTCCTTCGCCCGGCGCCCACTGCGCCAGCATGAGGGAGCGGTCGGGTCCGGGGGTCGCCACCGGTACGTCCAGGGACAGCAGCAGGTCGATCAGGTCGATGTCGTGTTCGGCCCTGAGCCCGCGCCCGGCTTCGGCGAGTTCGGTCCGCAGTCGGCCCGCCGCGCGCTCCACCAGCGGGTACAGCGCGGGCATCCGGGTGGAGGCGCGCCAGGACCGTACGCGTTCGCGGAACGTCAGGAACCGCTCAAGCCAGCCCGCGGTGCCGTCCCGCGGCCTCTCCTCGGCGGGCAGGGACTCGTCCCACAGGGCGGCCACGGCACCGGATTCCCGGAGGATGTCCAGCCATATCGCGGGCATGTCGTCGTCGTAGCAGGAGGGGACCAGGTCCAGCAGTGTGCCCCGCAGCCGCGGCTCCCGCGCGGCCAGCGCCGTGAGGGCGGCCCGGTGCCCCTTCCACCAGCCCGCCGCGGCGCGCAGGGTGGCCGGCAGGCCGAGCAGTTCGGTCAGGTACTCCTGCTCCGCCAGGTCCGCGTCCTGTCCCGCGGCACGGGCCAGTCTGCGCAGGTCGTTCGCCATCTGGGCGGACGGCGGGAGGCCGCCCGCGGTGCGGCGCAGACAGAGCCGGGTGAAGCGCCGCAGTGCCTCCTCGGCGGGCACCCGCGCGGCGAGTTCCCTCGCGTATCCGGACAGCACCTTCACGGGCAGCGCTCCCGCCAGGGCGAACTCCAGGAACACGGCGTCCAGGCGCTCCTCCTCCACCGGCAGCCCGTGTTCCGCCTCGGCCTTGCGGGCGCGGGAGAACAGCTGTGCCGCGTAGGTGGCGTTCTCCTCGGCGAGGAACACGCGTGCGGCCTGCTCGTAGAAGGTCGGCAGGAAGTGCGGTACCGAGGCGGCGAGCCGGGCGGCCAGCTCCAGGTAGGCGTCCAGGGCGGCCTTCGGCTTGGACTTCACCTGCCGGGACGCCCGCTCCAGGTCCGGTACGACGCCCAGGGCGTGATGGCCGTCCCGCGGATGGTGCACGAGGACCCACTCGGGGAATCCGAGCGACTGGCGCAGCCCGAGCCCGACCACGGCGGGCTCCGCGTCCGGCACCATGCCGAGGTAGCCGGCGGCCAGGTCCTCGGCCTCACCCAGTTCCCCGGCGACCAGACGTACCACCACCCGGTCGTCCAGACCCGGGTGACGGTAGGTCCGTGTGGTCAGCGGGACGGCCTGTTCCCCGGCTCCCCGGGTGTCCGGCGGCAGTACCCCGCCGGCCGCCAGCAGTTCCCTGTACGACATCTCGGTTCCCCCGCTCATGCGTCCTTGCCCTCCTCGATCACGCGCCCGGCGTACAGCGCCGCGGCCATGCGCATGCCCTCCGACCAGGCCACCGGGCCCACCTCGCGCAGCGGCAGGGCGCGGCCGTCGTGGTTGTGCCAGGTGAGCGCGCCGGTGTTCACCTCGTCGTCCGCGTATGGCTCACCGATCCACACGGAGGCTTCGACGGTCCGTCCGCCGTCCCGTACGCGGGCGGTGGCGTAGCCGCCGGACACGCGGTAGCCGAGCGAGGAGGCGCGCGCGGCGAGGGCGAAACGGGAGCGGAACGTACCCCCGGTGAAGGCCCGCACCTCGGTGGCCTTGGTGTCGGGGTGCTCGGGGTTGTCGGGGTGCTCGGGGCGCCGCCATATCGCCCGGTGGATCTGTTCCACGCTCTGGGTGATCCCCAGCTCCGCCGCGAACTCCCGTATGTCGTCGAGGTCGGGGAGCAGCACGGGGTGCGGCAGGGTCACGGTGCGCGGGGAGAGCCGGACCGTGTCGCCGTCCAGGTTCACGATCCGCAGTTCACCGGAGTCCGTGGCACCGCGCAGGAAGCCGACCTCGTCCGGGTCGTCGCCGACCACCGCCAGATCCCGCAGCGCGGACCGCCACGCCTCGTCCGGCCAGACCCGGGCCAGCAGGCCGGTGGGCACGGGAAGTGAGGACACCATCCAGGCGTCGACCTGCGCCACGCACGCGGCCGAGTGCCGGTCCAGCCATTCGGCGAACCTCCGCAGCCGGTCCACCTCCGGATGGTCCTTGAGCGCGCGCGGCAGCGTCTTCAGCTGCCGTCCCGCCGCCCGGCCCGAGGTGGCGCGTGCCGCCACCCGCCCTTCCACCAGGGCGACTTCATACCCGTCACCCGCTGACAGCCAACCCACGAGCCACAGCCTTCCGCGTTCAGGAACACCAGAGGAGAGCACTGTTGTGCCGGGGAATCCCGGCGCCAGCGCGTCGATGGGAAAGACGTTAGCGGCGGCCACTGACAACGCGGTCCCGCGGCCCGTCCGGCCGACGGGAATCCGCACCCGGCTACACCCGGCGGTCTCCTCCGGGGTGCTCTGGGGAGTGTCCGGTCATCCCTCCCGGTCCTGCCCCCCCGGGATGAGCCGCCTCATGGCAGCGGGCGGCCAGCTCGCCTCGTGAGCGGATGCCGAGTTTCGCGTAGATCCGGGTCAGGTGGTACTGCACGGTCTTCACGGAGATGAACAGTTCCGAGGCCACCCGCTGATTGCTCGCTCCCCGGGCGACGAGCCGGGCCACGGCCTGCTCCTGGGCGGTGAGCGGTGAGGACCCGGCGGCGCCCCGGCCCGCGCTCACCCCGCCCGCCTGGAGTTCGCGGTCGCAGTGGTCGGCGCAGGTGCGGGCACCGAGGGCGCGATAGGCGTCGCGGGCGTTCCGCAGGACCATGTCGGCGTCACGGCGCTTGCCCGCACGGCGCAGGGTCTGGCCGTAGGCGAAGTTCACCCGCGCCCGGTCGTACGGAAGGGGGAGGCGGTCGAGATGAGCGAGGGCGGTCTCGAACGCCGCGCGCGCGGCGGCGATATCGCCCCGGGCGGCCATGACGCGCCCCCGGACCCGGCCCAGCCGCGCCTGGGTGGAGCGGTGCTCCCGGCGGGCGGCCAGGTCTTCGTACGGGGCGAGGAAGGCATCCGCCTCCTCGGTGCGGTGCGTCATCACCAGGGCGTTCGCGTAGACGTCCTGCCAAGGCCAGAAGCCGGGTTCATCGATGCCCGAGCGGTCCGGCAGCCGGACCACGGGGGTGAGGGCTTCGACGACCTGCGCGTAGTCCCCGCGGGCCTCCGCCACCAGGGCGCGGGCCAGACAGGACGGGACCACCATGACCTCGTAGTGGTGCATGCCCGCCGACGCCTCCTCCAGATGGCGCTCGGCCGCCGCCCAGTCGCCGCGGAGGGCATGGATCTGCGCTCCGGTCCAGTGCACCGCCGGGCGGACGAGTTCGATTCCGGCCTCGGCGAGGCGGGCCGCCGCGCGGTCGACCGTCTCCAGCGCCTCCGGCCAGGAGCCGAGCGCGAACTGGGTACGGGCCAGCCATGCCTGGGCCCAGAGCGAGATACGGGTGGAACCCATCCGGTAGCCGGTGGGCACGGCCCCTTCCAGTTCGCGGCGGGCGGCCTCGGGGGCGTCGTGGGCGAGGTCGACCCAGCCGCGCCCGAGCCGGAAGCGCTGGGACTGGGCCCCTCCGGAGTCTTTGGCGAGGGCTGTCTCATAGACGGCGACGGCCTCCCCGGGGCGCCCCAGGGCGGCGAGTCCGAGTCCGAGCACCGCCTCGGACTCGATGGCGGAGGGGTCGCCGGGGTCGGCGCACTCCAGTGCGCGCCGCGCCCAGGTGACCAGCGCGGGCGCGTCCCAGCGGCCCAGGGCGTGCAGGACGCGCCGCTGGCAGATCCTCGCCATCAGATCGGGCCGCAGCCCCGGGTCGCAGCGTGCCTCGGCCTGGCCGAGGAAGGTCTCCGCCTCGGCCGAGCGCCCGCGCATGATAGCCAGATAGCCGAGCACGACATCGCGGAGCGTGCCGGCGGGGAAACTCTCCAGCTCCGCGGCGAAGACCGCCGCCCGGGGCACGTCCCCCGCCGCGATCATGGCGTCGACGGCGCGCAGCAGCCGGTCCTGGCGGGCGGCCCGGTCCGTGCTCAGCCGCCCGGCCCGGACCAGGGCGTCGGCGACGGCGGCCCACTCCCCCGCGGACGCCCGCCCGGCGGCGTACCGGTCGAGTTCCCCCGCGAGTTCCGCGTCGGCCGTGGTGGCGGCGGCGCGGTGGGTGAGGCGCAGGCCGGGGTCCTCGGCGAGGTCCGCCGCGCGGCCGTGGAGATCGCGGCGGCGGGCCAGGCCGATCCCGGCGCGGACGGCGGCGCGGGTCAGGGGGTGGGGGAAGGAGAGCACGGTGCGCCCCGGTTCGACGGCCGCGGTGAGCAGCCCGGCGGCGCATGCCTCATCGGCGGCGGGCAGGGCGTCGTCGAGGCGGGCGAGAGCGGCCGCCGTGACCAGGGGGACACCGTCCGTGCCGCCACTGTCGCCCTCGCCGTCGATGAGTACGGAGCACGCCTCGACCAGGGCCCGGACCGCGTCGCCGCGGCGGGCGAGCCGGTGCTGTACGTCGACGGTGTAGCGCGCCGGTGCCGGGAGGGTGGGCTGCCAGTCCTGCCAGATGTCCCGGGGCAGTTCGCGGAGGAGTCCGAGGATGTGCCGGGGATTGCCCCGGGTGTGCCGCCGAAGGTGACGGGCGGCCTGGCGGGAGAGCGGGAGATCGGCGCCGGCCCGGGCCAGTTCCCCGATCTCCTCGGGGCCGAGTGGTCCGAGCCGTATCGCCCCGTCGCGGCGGCCGTCGAGGAATTCCAGGGTCTGTACGGGGACTTCGCCGTGCGGGCCGTGGAGATCGTCCCGGGCGATCAGAAGGACGAGCACCCGCTCCGTGGTGAGGGCCCGAACGGCGGAGCCGATGGCGCGCAGACTTCCCGGGTCGGCCCAGTGCGCGTCGTCGACGACCACCGCGAGGGGGCCCTTGCGCTGGGCGGCGGCCCAGAGCCGGTGCAGCCGCCCGGCGGCGTCCAGGATCGCGTGCGGGGGTACGGGCGCGGGCCAGGGTTCGGTGCCGGAGTACGGGCCGGGGCCGGGGCCTTGGGCAGGGGCCGGGGCAGGTACGGAAGCAGCGCGCGAGCCCGGGCCGGGGCGCGGGGCATCGGGTCGGGTCGGGCCGGAAGCGGAATCCGGTCCCCAGCCCCGGTCCGGCACCGGACACCAGCCGGGTTCCGGGTCGGGGGCCGGGTCAGGGGCCGGGTCGGGGGCCGGGCCGAACTCCCGGCCCAACTGCAGGCCAGGGGCCGGGTCGGGGGCCAGGCCAGGGGACGGGTCAGGGGCCGGGTCGGGGGCCGGGTCAGGGGCCAGGTCGGGGGCCGCCGGGCCGAACTCCCGGCCCAACTCCAGGCCAGGGGACGGGTCAGGGGCCGGGTCCCCCACCGGAGCAGGCACCGGCGGGAGTGCGGGGTCCGGGCCGGCGAGCGATGCGCAGGCCCGGGCCAGCTGGTCCGCCACGCCGAGTGCCAGCCCGGCCTCCCAGGGCACCCCGGCGACCCGGACGATCCGCAGCTCTCCCGCCGACGGGGCGCACGGCCCGGAAGGCCCGGCGGGGGCGAGGGAGACAAGAGGCGCGGGAGAGACTGACCGGCCGCGGTCCCCGGTGGACGCGGGAGACACGGGAGCCGCAGGGGACACAGCGGGCGCGGGCGGTGGCGGAGCCGTCTCCCGGGCGGCGAGGACGTGCCCGGCGAGCATGGTCTTGCCGCTGCCCGCCGGGCCCTCGATGAGCACCATCGCCGGGCGGCCCGCGCGGGCCGCCCGGAGCAGCCGGGCCAGCGCGGCGGTCTCCCGGGCCCGTCCGATCGGACCGCACTCCCGGTCAGAGCGTTTCTCCATGGCCAGGCACGCTAGCACTGGTGTGCGCCATGACCTCGGGGGCGGCCCGCGGAGCTTCAGCCGAGGTCGCCGCCCGCGACGGGCAGCACGGTCCCGGTGATGTAGGACGCCTCGTCGGAGGCGAGGAAGACGATCGCCGCCGCCTGCTCCTCCAGCGAGCCGTACCGTTTCATCAGCGAGGAGGCGACGGTCTGGTCCACGATCTGCCGGTACCACTCCCGCTCCTGTTCCCCCTCGGGCGCGGGTCCGCGGGCGATGCGGCGGGCGGGCGCGTCGGTGCCGCCGGGAGCGGTGGCCACGACCCGGATGCCGTACGGGGCGGCCTCCAGGGCCAGTGCGGCGGTGATGGCGTTGACCCCGCCCTTGGCCGCCGCGTAGGGCACCCGGTTGATGCCCCGGGTGGCGACGGAGGAGACATTGACGATGGTGCCGGAACGCCGCTCGATGAGATGGGGCAGCACGGCCCGGCACATCCACAGGGTCGGGAAGAGGGAGCGCTGGATCTCGGCGCGGATCCGGTCGGGGGTGTAGTGCTCGTAGGGCCTGGCCCAGATGGTGCCGCCCACGGTGTTGACGAGACAGTCGATCCGGCCGTGGCGGTCCAGGGCCGCGGCGACCGCTGTCTCGGCTCCCTCGTACCGCTCCAGATCGGCGGTGACGGCGTGCCCGCCCAGTTCGGCGGCGGCCTCGTGGACGGCTTCGGCGCGGTCGCAGAGCACCACCTCGGCCGATTCCGCCGCCAGTCGGCGGGCGACGGCGAGCCCGATGCCCTGGGCGGCGCCGGTGACCAGGACCGTACGGCCGCTGAACCGGCCCGGATGAGGCGCGGTCACCGGGCGGCCCCCGTGGTCGCCCCGGCCACGAGGGCGTCGGCACCGGCGGGCGCACCGGCCCCCGAAGCCGCCGTGACGGCGAACCGCTCGTAGTGGAAGCTCGCCGGAGTGATCCCGAGAGCGGCGATATGGCTCCGTACCGCGTCGACCATCGCGGGCGGCCCGCAGAGGTAGACGTCGGCGTCGCCGCCGTGCAGGGTCCGCGCGTCGATGAGTCCGGTGACAAAGCCCTTGTTCCGGGCGCCCGAGGCCGGGTCGGCGACACAGTGGTCGTAGGTGAAGCCGGGGATGGCGGCGGCGTACCCGGCAAGGGTGTCGAGATGGACCAGGTCCTCGTCGGTGGTGACGCCGTAGAGCAGATGGACGGGGTGGGCGGCCGGGCCCTGGGCGATCTTCTCCAGCATCGACAGCAGCGGCGCGAGCCCGGTGCCGCCCGCGAGGAGGAGGGCGGGGCGGGTGAGCGGGCGGAGGTAGAAGGTGCCCAGGGGCCCGGTGAACGTGATCCGGTCGCCGGGCCGGGCGCGCTCGGTGAGATAGCCGGACATCGCGCCGCCGTCGGTGATCCGGGCGAGGAAGGAGGCCGCCCGCCGGTTCGGCCCGGAGCTGAAGGAGTAGGAGCGCTGCTGATCGGTGCCGGGAACCGTGATGTTGACGTACTGGCCGGGCAGGAAGTCCAGTGCCCGGCGGTCGTCGATGTCGAGGGTGAGTCCGACGGTGCGCCCGGAGTACCGCTCGACGGCCGTGACCGTGGCGGTGTGGACGCCGGCGCCGGTCCGGGCGGCGGCCGAGGTGGCGGGGACGCGCAGCACGAGATCGCTCAGCGGGGTCATCTGACAGGGCAGGCAGTAGCCGCTCTCGGCCTCGTCGCCGGTCAGCGCCTCCTCGATGTAGTCGCCGCCGTCGTAACGTCCCGACTCGCAGTACGACTTGCAGGTGCCGCAGGCTCCGTCGCGGCAGTCGAGCGGAATGTTGATGCGCGCCCGGTACGAGGCGTCGGCGACGGTCTCGTCCGGGCGGCAGTCGATAAACCGGGTGACGCCGTCCTCGAAGCCGAGGGCGACCTGGAATGCCGTGGGGGTGCTCATGGGTGCTCGTTTCGGACCTGTCAGACGTGGTACACGTCGACGACATGGTGGACGTAGTCGTTCTTGAGCACGACCTTCTTGCCGAGGATCAGCGGGGCGTCGCCCGAGAAGTCGACGCGGTAGAAGGAGGTGCCGAAGTAGGTGTCGACGGTCTGGTAGCGGTAGTAGAGCGTGAACCAGTTGAAGCGCACGTCCACGACGCCGCCGGACTGACCGGTGATCTCCACATTGGTGATGTTGTGACCGGTGCGGGGCTCGGGCAGGCTGGTGGCGCTGGAACGGTCGGTGCGGATGCGGAAGACCCGGTCCTCCAGGCCGCCCCGGTTGGCGTAGTAGATCAGTGAGATCTCGGTCCGCGGGTCGCGGGTGAGCTCCTCGTCGTCGGCCCAGGCCGGCATCCAGAACTCGGCGTCGGGGTGGTAGCACTCCAGCCACTGCTCGAACTCGCGGTCGTCGAGATGGCGGGCCTCGCGGTAGAGGAACCGGCGCACCGTCTCCAGGGAGACGGCCGCGGTGCCGTCCGGGCCGCCGGTCGGGGGGGTCCGCGGGGCGGGGGCCTCGTCCCGCTCGTGGGTGGTCGTGGTCGTCATGGTGTCGTCGTGATCCCTTCGGGTCGTACCTCGGTCACCGTCGGCGCCGCCGCGGCGCCGCGCCCGGGGCGCCGCGGAAGATCCACGGGCCCTTGCGGCCGGGTCTCTTCCTGAGACCGGTCAGCCGTCCAGCGCCCGGCGCAGGGTCCGCTGCCAGTAGCCGTGCTGGATGGGGTAGAGCCCCTCGTCCTCGGTACGGACCCCGCTGGCGATCGGCTCCAGTCCGATGCGCCGGGCGTCCTCGTCGGGGCCGTCGATCTGGTGGACCGCGCCCCGGCTGAGGTCGTTCCAGGGCGCGGCGCCGGCCTGATAGGTCTTCTGGCAGGAGCGGAACTCCTCCAGATCGTCCGGGGTGGCCATACCGGTGGCGTTGAAGAAGTCCTCGTACTGGCGGATGCGCAGGGTCCGGGCCTCGGCGCTCTCGCCCTTGGGGGCGATGCAGTAGATCGTGACCTCGGTCCGGTCGACCGAGATCGGCCGGAAGTGCCGGATCTGGGAGCTGAACTGGTCCATGAGATAGACGTTCGGGTAGAGGCAGAGATTGCGGGAGACTCCGATCATCCAGTCCGCCCTCGCCTCGCCGAACGCCTCCACCAGCTCGTCGCGGCGGTCGTGCAGGGGGCGGTTGGCGGGGTCGAGCCACTTCGTCCAGAGCAGCAGATGGCCGTGGTCGAAGGAGTAGAAGCCGCCCTGCTGCCGGGACCAGCCGCCGGCGTCCATGGTCCTGGTGTCGTTGGCCGACTCGCCGGACGTGCGGCGGGCCTGGGTGGCCGCGTAGTTCCAGTGGGTCGCGGAGACGTGGTAGCCGTCCGCCCCGTTCTCCGTCTGGAGTTTCCAGTTGCCGTCGTAGGTGTACGTCGAGGAGCCGCGCAGCACCTCCAGGCCCTCGGGCGACTGGTCGACCACCATGTCGATGACCTTCGCGGCCTCGCCGAGGTGCTCGGTGAGGGGGACGACGTCCGGGTTGAGGCTGCCGAAGAGGAATCCCCGGTAGCTCTCGAAACGGGCGACGCGGGTGAGGTCGTGCGAGCCGTCGGTGTTGAACTGCTCGGGATATCCGGCTCCGCGCGGGTCCTTGACCTTGAGGAGCCGGCCGGTGTTGCTGAACGTCCAGCCGTGGAACGGGCAGGTGAAGGTGGTGCGGTTGTCCGTCTTGCGGCGGCAGAGCATCGCGCCCCGATGGCTGCACGCGTTGACGAGGGCGTGCAGTTCCCCCTGCTTGTCCCGGCTGATGACCACCGGCTGCCGGCCGATCCAGGTCGTGAAGTAGTCACCGGGCCCGGGAATCTGGCTGTCGTGGGCGAGATAGACCCAGTTGCCCTCGAAGATGTGCGTCATCTCCAGCTCGAAGAGTTCCTCGTCCGTGAAGACACTCCGCCGGACGCGGTACACACCGGTCTCGGGGTCCTCCTCCAGGGCGTCCTCAAGGATGGCCCGCGCACGGCCCCGCTCGTCGGCCATGGTCCGTCCCTCCGATCGTTACGGCTGCTTTTCAGCACCATGACACCGAGGTGAAGACGGTGGCCCCAGACGTTTTCCCAGGCTTGACCCAGGGGGGTACTGATATCGACCGCATATCAATACGCTCCATTCCGATATTTGTTGCGTATGGGATTCGGTCCCTACGATGAGGCGCAATCGAGGGAGATTCCGATGGAACTCAGACACCTCCGGTATTTCGCCGCGGTCGCCGACACCCGTCATTTCGGCAGGGCCGCCGAGCAACTGCACATGGCCCAGCCCCCGCTCTCCCAGGCGATCCGCCGACTGGAGACGGAGCTCGGGGTCGCGCTCTTCGCCCGTACCACCCGGCAGGTCGACCTGACCGGCGCCGGCGAGGTGTTCCACGCCGATGTACGGCGCATCCTGGCGGCCGTCGACGATGCGGTGGTCCGGGTGGAGCGCTTCACCGCCGGGGTGGCGGGGGTACTGCGGATCGGCCTGACCGGTTCCGCCGCGTACCGCCGACTGCCCGCCCTGGCGCGGCTGGTCAAGAGCGCGCTGCCCGGCGTGACGCTGGAGGTGCACACCGAACTGCTGACGCCCGCTCAGGAGGCGGGACTGCTGGACCGCCGCCTCGATGTGGGGGTGCTGCGCCCGCCGGTCCGCCGGGAGGGCATCATCCACCGGGCGCTGGCGGACGAGCCGCTGGTCCTGGCGGTGCCGGAGGAACACTGGCTCGGCGACGCGGAGTCGGTGCGGCTGGCACAGCTGCGCCAGGAGGACTTCATCATGTACGGGGCCGCCCTGGGGTCCGTCGTCGACGAGGTGGTGATCCGCGGCTGCCTGGAGGCCGGTTTCCGCCCGCGGCGGGCCCATGAGGTCGCCGAGACCTCCACCGCGCTGGCGCTGGTCGCCGCCGGGCTCGGTGTCGCCGTGCTGCCGGACTCCATCCGCGCGGCCCGCCGCGAGGGCGTGGTCTGCAAGGAGATCACGGACGCGCCGTCCGTGGGGCTCGTCCTGGCCTGGCGCGCGGACGACTCCTCACCGTTGCTGAGAAATCTGCTGGAAACCCTGGAAAAAGACGGAACATTTATCACACCCGAGAATCCCGACGGGGCACGGCATGAAAATCACCAGGATAGAGACGATTCCCTTTGCGATTCCCTATCGAAAGCCACTCAGATTCGCCAGCGGTGAAGTGCACACCGCCGAACACGTCCTGGTCCGGGTGCACACCGACAGCGGTCTGACAGGAATCGCCGAGGCACCACCCCGGCCCTACACCTACGGCGAGACGCAGGAGTCGGTCGTCGCGGTGATCGACCGGATCTTCGCTCCCCAGCTGCTGGGGCTCTCCGCGCTGGAGCGGGAGACCGTTCACGCCCGGCTGGACCGGACCGTCGGCAACCCGGCGGCCAAGTCCGCCCTGGACATGGCGCTCTGGGACATCCTCGGCCAGGCGGCCGGAGTGCCGGTCTCCGCACTGCTCGGCGGCTGGACGGACCGGATGAGGGTGAGCCATATGGTGGGCTTCGCCCCCGCCGGGGACATGGTCGCCGAGGCCGCGCGGATCCGGGAGACGTACGGCATCACCACCTTCAAGGTCAAGGTGGGGCGCACGCCGTACACCGACGACGTCGCCGCCTGCCGTGCCCTGCGCGAGGCCCTCGGCCCGGACGTGGAGCTGTACATCGACGGCAACCGGGGGTGGACGGCGGCCGAATCGGCGCGGGCGCTGCGGGAGATGGCGGACCTGGGGCTGACCTTCGCCGAGGAACTGTGCCCGGCCGACGATGTGCTGGGGCGGCGCTGGCTGGTGGAGCGGTGCGCCGTCCCCTTCATCGCGGACGAGAGCGCGACCCGGCCCGCCGAGGTCACCCGGGAGCTGCTGGGCGGCGCGGCGACCGCGATCAGCGTCAAGACCGCCCGTACCGGCTTCACCGCCTCCCAGCGGGTGCTGTACCAGTGCGAGGGTCTGGGCGTGGCCGTGGTGATGGGCAATCAGATCGACGGCCAGATCGGCACCCTCTGCTCGGTGGCCTTCGGCGCGGCACACCGGTCGTCCTCCCGGTACGCCGGTGAGCTGTCCAACTTCCTCGATATGACCGACGACCTCCTAGCCGAGCCGCTCTCCGTCGTGGACGGACATCTCCGGGTCCGGGAGGGCGCGGGGCTCGGCATCGTCATCGACCCCGGGAAACTGGCGCGTTACCGCCAGGACGGCTGAGCCCTCCGGGGCACCCCGCGCCCGCCCGCGCACAGCGCGCCCGGACCCGCCTGACCGGGCCTCTCCCCGGCTCTCGTCCACGGCTTCCCGCCACCGGCTGTGCCGCCCTCCCCCGGCTGTGCTTCCCTCCCCCGGCCGTGCCTCCGGACACCGACCCGCCGGCCCGGCGGGGCCACCCGCCGGAGTCTCCGTCTCCGCGTCACCCATTCCGAATTCCGACAGAAGGACGCCACACCATGACCGACGCCACCACCGCCACCACCGGAGCCGCCGCCACCGCCGCCGCTTCCGGAGCCGCCGCCACCGAGCGGTTCCGCAGCAAGCGGACCGGCGGCGACGCGGCCGGGAACGCCACCGACACCCGGCGCGTCGACACCCTCGCCACCGAGGTCCTCGCCGCTGTGCACGAGGTGATTCGCCGTCAGCGGGTGAGCTACGCCGAGTACGACGCCCTGAAGTCCTGGCTGATCCAGGTCGGGCAGGACGGCGAGTGGCCGCTGTTCCTCGATGTCTGGGTCGAGCACGTGGTGGAGGAGGTCGCGAACGCGGACCGCCTGGGCAGCAAGGGCACCATCGAGGGGCCCTACTACGTCCCGGGCTCGCCCTCCTTCGACGGCGCGGCCACCCTGCCCATGCGCCCGGACGAGCCCGGCGTCCCGCTCCTCTTCCAGGGCCGGGTGACCTCGGTGGACGGCACCCCGCTGCCCGGGGCGCGGATCGAGATGTGGCACGCCGACGCGGAGGGCTTCTACTCGCAGTACGCGCCCGGACTGCCCGAGTGGAATCTGCGGGGCACCGTCGTCGCGGACGGGCGGGGCGGATTCGCGATCCGCACCGTGGAGCCCGCGCCCTACCAGATCCCCACCGACGGCTCCTGCGGGCGGCTGATCGCGGCGGCCGGCTGGCACGCCTGGCGCCCCGCCCACCTCCATCTGAAGGTCTCGGCGCCCGGCCACCAGCTGGTCACCACCCAGCTCTACTTCCGGGGCACGAGCCATGTGGAGGACGACATCGCCTCGGCCGTCAAGCCGGAGCTGGTCCTCTCCCCGGTCGCCGCCCGGGACGGCGCGGGCAAGGAGGTCACCCACGACTTCGTCCTCGACCGGATCTGACACGCACCCACTCCCCACCCCGGTACCGGTGTCCGGTACCGGCCACCGCCGAAGGAAGAGCACCATGCTGTTCGCAGTGACGATGGACGTCGCGCTCCCGCACGACCTCGATCCCGGGGTCCGCGCGGACCTGATCGCGCGGGAGAAGAGCTACTGCCAGGACCTCCAGCGCGAGGGTGTCTGGCCGCACATCTGGCGGCGCGCGGGGCAGTACGCCAACCTCAGCGTCTTCGACGCCCCGGACAACGACCGGCTCCACGAGATCCTCTGGAACCTGCCGCTCTTCCCCTATATGACGATCGAGGTCACCCCGCTGGCCGCGCACCCCTCGGCACTGGCGGGCTGAGCGCCGTGGACGGGACGGAGAACGGGAGCGCCGCCGCGTGGGGCGCCGCCGGGGTACGGAGCGTACGGGGCGCCCTGGACAAGGTGGTCGGGTCGGCCGCCGAAGCCGTGGCGGATCTCCCCGAGGGCGCGTCCCTCGCGGTCGGCGGATTCGGGCTCAGCGGGGTGCCGAACGTACTGATCGCGGCGGTCCACGCGCGGGGCACCGGTGGGCTGAGGGTGGTCTCCAACAACTGCGGGGCGCGGGAGTCGGGGCTCGCGGTGCTGCTCGCCGCGGGCCGGATAGCCCGGGTCACCGGCTCGTACATCGGCGCGAACAAGGAGTTCGCCCGTCAGTATCTGAGCGGTGAGCTGGAGGTGGAGCTGATCCCGCAGGGCACGCTCGCCGAGCGGCTTCGGGCCGGCGGCTGCGGCATCCCCGCCTTCTACACCCCGGCCGGTGTCGGAACCCTGGTGGCCGACGGCGGACTGCCCTGGCGGTACGACGGGGAGGGCGGGGTGGCGCTGGCCTCGCCGCCCAAGGAGGTGCGGACCTTCGACGGCGTCGACCATGTCCTGGAGCACGGGATCCGGACCGACTTCGCACTGGTCCGCGCGGCCCGCGGCGACCGCCACGGCAATCTGGTCTTCCGCAGGTCCGCCCGTAACTTCAACCCCCTGGCGGCCATGGCGGGACGGATCACCGTCGCGGAGGTGGAGGAGCTGGTCGAGCCCGGCGAGCTGGACCCCGACGCGATTCACCTGCCGGGCGTCTTCGTGCGGCGGGTGGTCGCCCTCAGCCCCGCGCAGGCGGCGGAGAAGCACATCGAGCAGAGGACGGTGCGCGGCTGATGGCCTGGACCCGGCGGGAGATCGCCGCACGGGCGGCGCTGGAGCTGCGCGACGGCGAGTACGTCAACCTCGGCATCGGGCTGCCGACACTGATCCCGGACCATCTCCCCGGGGGTGTACGGGTCGTCCTCGAATCGGAGAACGGCATCCTCGGCACCGGCCCGTATCCCACCGAGGACGAGGTGGACCCCGATCTGATCAACGCGGGCAAGGAGACGGTCACCGTGCTTCCGGGGGCCGCGTTCTTCGACTCCGCGCTCTCCTTCGGGATGATCCGGGGCGGCCATATCGACACCGCCGTCCTCGGCGCGATGCAGGTCTCGGCCGGTGGCGACCTCGCCAACTGGGCCGTACCGGGGAAGCTGGTCACCGGTATCGGAGGGGCGATGGACCTGGTCCACGGCGCCCGCCGGGTGGTGGTCACCATGAACCACACCGCCAAGGACGGCAGCCCGAAGATCGTCGCGGAGTGCTCGCTGCCGCTCACCGGCCGCGCGTGCGTGGACCGGGTGATCACCGATCTGGGCGTCCTCGACATCACCCCGCGCGGCCTGGAGCTGGCCGAGACCGCCCCCGGTGTCACGGTGGCGGAGATCCGGGCGGCGACCGCCGCACCCGTCCACATCCGCCGCGCAGGGAGCCCCCGATGAAGGATGTCTACATCGTCGACGCCGTCCGCACCCCGGTCGGCAGATACGGGGGCGCGCTCTCCGGCATGCGCCCCGACGACCTCGCCGCCCATGTGCTGCGGGCACTCCTGGACCGTACGCCGGAGCTGGACCCGGCCCGGATCGGGGATGTGTTCCTCGGCAACGCCAATGGCGCGGGCGAGGAGAACCGCGATGTGGCGCGGATGGCGGTGCTGCTGGCGGGGCTGCCCGTCACCGTGCCGGGGGTGACCGTCAACCGGCTCTGCGCCTCCGGTCTGGAGGCCGTCGTCCAGGCGGCACGGGCCATCGCGCTCGGTGACGTCTCGCTCGCCGTGGCGGGCGGCGTGGAGTCGATGAGCCGGGCCCCCTGGGTACTGCCGAAACCGGAGCGGGCCTTCCCGGCGGGCCCCCCGGAGATGCACTCGACCACACTCGGCTGGCGGATGGTCAATCCGGCGATGGACCCGCGGTGGACCGTGCCGCTGGGCGAGAGCGCCGAGCTGATCGCCGGACGGCACGGCATCACCCGTGCGCGGCAGGACACGTTCGCGCTGGCCAGCCATGAGAAGGCGGCCCGGGCCTGGCGGGAGGGGGCGTACGCGGCGGAGGTCGTACCGGTCGAGGTGCCCGCGCGGCGCGGGGCCGCGGTGACCTTCACCCGGGACGAGTGTGTCCGCGAGGACGCGTCCCTGGAGGCGATGGCGAAGCTGAGACCGTCGTTCCGTACGACCGGTGGAACGGTGACGGCGGGCAACTCCTCGCCGCTCAACGACGGTGCCGCGGCCCTGCTGCTCGCCGACGAGGAGGGGCTGCGGGCGACCGGCCGGGAGCCACTGGCCAGGATCGGCGCGAGCGCGGTGACCGCGGTCGAGCCGCAGTGGTTCGGGCTGGCCCCGGTCGGTGCCGTGCGCCGGGCCCTGGACCGGGCCGGGCGGAGCTTCGGGGACCTCTCCGTACTGGAGCTGAACGAGGCGTTCGCCGCCCAGGCCCTGGGCTGTGTCGCCGAGTGGCCTGACCTCGATCCAGGCATCCTCAACCCGCGCGGCGGGGCCCTCGCGATCGGCCACCCGCTGGGCGCCTCCGGGGCGCGGCTGGCGGGCGCGGTGGCCCATCAGCTCAAGGCCGCGGGCTCGGGCACCGGTGTGGCGACGCTCTGCATCGGGGTCGGCCAGGGGCTGGCGCTGGTCCTGGAACGCTGACGGGCGGCGGCGGGACGCGCGGGCCCGGGGTCCGCGCCGCTGCGGGCTCCGGGCTCCGGGTCCCGGCCCCGGGTGCCCCGGGCGGCTCGTACGCCACCGGCCGGGCCGTCCCCGCCCGGTCGGCGGACGTGCCCGGCGCCCCGCGTTCCCGGCTCCGCACCTCGTCCCCTCCGGTG
The DNA here is from genome assembly GCF_042800315.1 of Streptomyces sp. NPDC057638. Lineage (NCBI taxonomy): Bacteria > Bacillati > Actinomycetota > Actinomycetes > Kitasatosporales > Streptomycetaceae > Streptomyces > Streptomyces sp. NPDC057638. Next base: position 79,022 of record NZ_JBHVHF010000001.1, on the reverse strand, counting down.
TCCCGGTTCTGCGGTGTCCCGGTTCTCCGTTGTCCCGGTTCTGCGTCCGCGACGCGGAGCCCGTAAGCCGTACCGTCCACGGGCGACGGGCGGCGCGCCCCTTCCCTCAGGTCCCTCAGGAGTCGTCATGTCCCGCCCCGTACCGCTGCACCACACACTCTCCGGCCCGGCCGACGCGCCCCTGCTCGTCCTGGGACCGTCCCTCGGCACCTCGGCGCGGGTGTGGTCGGCCCAGCTGCCGACGCTCGCGAGGGCGTTCCGGGTGCTGTGCTTCGATCTGCCGGGGCACGGGGGCTCGGCGACGGAGGCACTGCCGTTCACAGAGCCGGGCCGGGCGACGGTGGACGATCTCGCCGAGCTGGTGCTCGATCTCGTCGCCAGACTGCGGCACGAGCGCTTCCACTACGCCGGGATCTCCCTCGGCGGAGCCATCGGCGCCCGGCTCGCGGCCGATCACCCCGGGCGGGTGGCCTCCCTGGCCCTGGTGTGCTCCTCCGCCCGCTTCGGGCGCCCGGACCCCTGGCGGGAGCGGGCGGCGCTGGTGCGGTCACGGGGGATGGAACCGGTGGTGGCGACCGCGCCCGGGCGGTGGTTCGCCGGGTCGGGCACGGCCGGGACACCCCTGGGGCGGGCGCTGCTGCGGGATCTCGCCACCGCCGATCCCACCGGATACGCGGCCTGCTGCGACGCCCTCGCGGCGTACGACCTGCGCCCCCGGCTGGGGCGGATCACCGCTCCCACCCTCGTCGTGGGCGGCCTCCTGGACACGGCGACGCCATGGGAGCACGCCCAGGAACTGGGCGCGGGAATCCCCCGGGCTACGGTGGAGACCATCGGCACCGGGCATCTCGCTCTGGAGGAGCCCCGGGCCGTGACGGAGCTGCTCCTCGCCCACCTGGGCCGGAGCACCGCTCCGTCCCTGTGACACTCCCTACGTCGTATCGTCCGTACGGACGCGCCGACACACCCTCGCACCATCCGCCGGAGGTCGCCGTGCACCGGAGCGCCACCCCGTCCCCGCCGCGCCCGGAGATCGCCCTGTCGTGGCAGCGCTCCCGGATGAGCGGGCTCAGCCCCTCCACCCCCGCGGTCCGGGTGGACCCGGACGCGGTCGACACGGGCGGCCGTCTGGCGACCGCCGCGCGGCCCGTGCTGGCGGAACTGGCGGAGCACCTCGGGGACCTGGCGTTCTGTGTCGTACTCGCCGACCGGGCATCCCGGATCGTCGCCCCGACGGTCGGTGGGAACGGTGGATTGCGGACCCTGCTGGAGGGGCTGGGGGTGGTCGCGGGCGGTGTCTTCCTGGAGGAGACGACCGGGACCAACTCGATAGCCACGGTGCACGAGGTGCGGCGGGGGCTCGCGGTGCACGGGGACGAGCACTATCTGGAGCCGTTCCGACAGTTCAGCTGCTACGGGCATCCGATCACGCACCCGGTGACCCGGCGGCTTGAGGGCGTACTCGACATCACCTGTCTCCGCCGGGACGACTCTCCGCTGCTCGGGCCGTTCCTCGCCAAGGCGGCGCGGGACGTGGAGGAGCGGCTGCTGCGATCCGCGCGCGTCACGGAGCAGCGGCTGCTGGCCGCGTTCCAGGTGGCGTCGGCCGGTCGGCGGGGACCGGTGCTGGTGCTCGGTGAGGGGGTGGTACTGGCGAATCCGGCTGCCGCGGAGCTCCTCGACCCGGTCGACCACCTCCGGCTGCGTGAGCTGGCGGCCGGTCTGCCCCGGCGCGGCGGCGGGGAGTGCCGGACGGCGGACGTGACGCTCTCCTCGGGGTGTACGAGGGCCGTCCGGTTCCGGGCGCTGGACGCGGGCGCGGAGGGCGCGCTCTTCGAGTTCGACGAGCCGGACGCACCCCGGCGCGGTTTCGCCCGCCCCTCCTCCGTACGGCCGCCGGAGGCCGCCCCCGGGAGCCCGGTCTGGATCGGTGGGGCGCCGGGAACGGGCCGCACCGCCGCGGCACACCGGCTCGCCGCGGACGCGGGGGCCGGGGTGGTCACCCTGGACGGGTCGGAGGCGGCGGCGTACGGTGCGGCCGGGTGGCTCGCCGCCCTCGGCGAGGCGGCGCGGACCGCCCGGACCGGCGGGGACCTGCTGCTGGTGGAGGAGGCGCACCTGCTCCCCGACGTTTGCGCGGTGCGGCTGCGGCGGCTGCTGGAGCGGCCGGACCGGCCGTGGACCGCGCTGACCGGCCCGCCCGCCCGGGAGCTGACCGGCGGGAGCGCGGCCCTCGCGGCGGGGTGTCCGGAGCGGATCGGTCTGCGGCCGTTGCGGGAGCGCGCGGAGGAGCTGCCGACCCTGGTACAAGCGATGACCCGGGACGCGGGCTCCGGCGGCCTGGTTCGCTTCACACCGGCGGCGCTTGCGGCACTGGCCGGGCATCCCTGGCCCGGAAATCTGCGCGAGCTGGACACGGTCGTCCGTGCGGTGCTGGAGCGCCGCTCGGCGGGGGACGTGACCCCGGGCGATCTGCCGGACGGCTACCGGGTGAGCCCCCGGCTGCCCGCGATGACGCCGCTGGAGCGGGCCGAGCATGACGCGATCACGGCGGCACTGAGCGCGTGCGGCGGCAACAAGCTGCGGACCGCGCGACAGCTCGGCATCAGCCGGACCACGCTGTACAACCGGATGCGCGTGCTGCGGATCACGGTCTGAGAGCTCCGCCCCCCAGAGAGCACTGAGAGAACTGAGAACTCTGCGAACACCGGGAACTCTCCGAACACCGCGAACTCTGGGAGTGTCCAATAGTTGAACACTTCGCGGTGTCCGCGCGGTTCTAGCCTGCCAGGAGACCCCCTCGGCAAAGGAGCCGTCCCGTGTGTCACACCACCCGCGTTCCCCCCGCACAGATCCCGCCCGGCCCGTCCGGTCCCGCCGGCCCGTCCCGCTGAGGACGGGCCGGGTGTTCCTTCCGTGCGAGGGAGTGGACCTCGCCCTTGAGGAGCGCGGGTCCGGCGAGCCGCTGCTGCTGATCCACGGCAGCGGGGCGCAGGCCGCGACCTGGGACGGCGTCGCCGACGGCATCGCGGCGGCCGGTCACCGGGTCATCGCCTATGACCGGCGCGGCTACGGGGCGTCGGCACATCCTCCGGTGCGCGACCACCGCCGTCATGTGGCCGACGCGGTGGCCGTCCTCGAACGGGTCGCCCAACGCCCGGCGACGGTGGTCGGCTGGAGTTCGGGCGGCAACATCGCGCTGGCCCTGACCGTCGCCCGCCCCGATCTGGTCCGCCGGCTGATCGTCGTGGAGCCCCCGCTGCACGGCACCCGGCTGGCGAACCCCTCGATGCTGGCCGCCGTGGCCCGGACCAAGTGGTCCCAGGCGCGGGGCCGCCCGGAGGAGGCCGCGGCGCACTTCTTCCGCTGGGCGGCGGGCCCGTCCTTCGACACCGCGCCGGCCGGGGAGCGACGGCGGCTGCTGGCGCACGCGCGGGTGGTGCTGGCGGAGCTGGACCCCCATCCGTACGGCGTGATGTTCGAGCATCTGCCGCTGCGCCGGATCCGCGGCATCCATGTCCCCGTGACCTTTCTGCTCGGCGCGGACAGCGATCCGCTGTTCGCCCGGGTGCACCGGCGGCTGGTCCGCGCGCTGCCCGCGATGCGCTCCGAGGTGATCCCCGGAGCGGGCCATCTGGTGCACGTCGACGCCCCGGCGGCCTTCACGGCCGCCGTACTGCGGGCCACGACGACGGCCGCACCCCCCATCCCCCATGACCGGAACGACCAGGGAGCCCCCTGATGAATCTCCACTACGACACCTTCTTCATCGGCGGTACCTGGGTGCGCCCCGGCACCGACCGGCTGATCGTCCCCATCGACGCCAGCACGGAGGAGGCTCTGGGCAGTGTCCCGGAGGGCACGGAGGCCGATGTCGACGCGGCGGTGGCCGCCGCGCGACGCGCCTTCGACGACCCGGCGGGCTGGGCCGCCTGGGAGCCCGCCCGCCGCGCCGGTGTGATGGAGCGGCTGGCCGAGGAGATCGATCTGCGGGCCGACGGGTTCGTGGCCCGGGTGAGCGCCCAGAACGGCATGCCGGTGGCGGTCGCGCGGCAGTTGGAGACCGGGTACCCGAGCACCGTGCTGCGGTACTACGCGGGTCTGGCCCGGGAGGCCGTCTTCGCGGACACCCGGCCCGGTCTGCTCGGCGGCTCGGTGGAGGTCCGCCGGCAGCCGGTCGGGGTGGTCGCGGCCATCGTGCCGTGGAACTTCCCGCAGGCACTGGCCATGTTCAAGATCGCGCCCGCGCTGGCGGCGGGCTGCACGCTGGTGATCAAGCCCTCGCCGGAGACGGTGCTCGACGCGTATCTGCTGGCGGAGGCCGTGGAGGCGGCCGGGGTCCCGGCCGGGGTGATCAACATCGTGCCCGCAGGGCGGGAGGTCGGCGCCTATCTCGTCGCCCATCCCTCGGTGGACAAGGTCGCCTTCACCGGCTCCACCCCCGCGGGCCGGGCCATCGCCGAGACCTGCGGGCGGCTGCTGCGCCCGGTCACCCTGGAGCTGGGCGGCAAGTCGGCGGCGATCGTGCTGGACGACGCGGAGCTGGACCTCACGGCGATCGGGGCCGGTCTGTTCGGCTCCACCCTCCTCAACAACGGGCAGACCTGTTTCCTCGGCACCCGGGTGCTCGCCCCGCGCTCACGGTACGCCGAGGTGGTCGACGCCTTCACCGCGCTGGCCCGTTCGCTGCCGGTGGGCCCGGCCGCCGACCCGGAGACCCGGATAGGCCCGCTGGCCACCGCGCTTCAGCGGGAGCGGGTGGAGTCCGCCGTCACGGCGGGGCGCGCCTCGGGCGCCCGGGTGACCACGGGCGGGTCCCGGCCGAAGGGTCTGGACCGGGGCTGGTTCTTCGAGCCGACGGTCTTCGCCGACGTCGACAACGGCTCCCGCATCGCCCAGGAGGAGGTCTTCGGCCCGGTACTGTCGCTGATTCCCTACGACGGCGTGGACGACGCCGTCCGGATCGCCAATGACTCCGACTTCGGCCTCGGCGGTACGGTGTGGACCGCCGACCCGGCGCGGGGTGCCGCCGTCGCCCGCCGCGTCCGGACCGGCACCATCGGCGTCAACCGGTACATCCCCGACCCGGCCGCGCCGTTCGGCGGCGTCAAGTCCAGCGGCCTCGGCCGCGAGCTGGGCCCGGAGGGGCTGGCCGCGTACCAGCAGACACAGAGCATCTACCTCTGACAGTACGCCCGCCGGGCGGCGGAACCCGGCGGCGGTCCGGCCGAGTACCACGTTCACATGAGCCCTGGCACCCTGGCGGCGCCACCGGTCCAGGCCGTGGGCGTCCCGCACCCCCCTCCAGACGACGCCGGGTCCGGGGCGCCAGCACGGCGGTCCTCCAGGCGGCGCCGAGCCGGGATTCCTCGGCGCCGCCTGACGCAGGTGGTCGTCGTCGTGCCCCTTGCCGCCGTGGAGCCTGGCGGGCCGTCACCGACGGGGTCTGACGCGAGGAGACGGGTGGGAATGCCGCAGGACAAGGGGGTCGAGTCCACTGGCTGTCGAGCAGTGAGTTGCCGCATGGGGCGCCTGGTTAGCATGCGCCGTATGACCACTGTCGACATCCGTCCCGCCGTGCGGGACGACATCGCGGCCATCGTCGCCCTGCTCGCGGACGACGCACTGGGCGCTACCCGTGAGTCACCGGACGATCTGACCCCCTACCGGTCGGCCTATGAGCGACTGCGAAGCGATCCGAACCAGCTGCTGGTCGTCGCCGAGCGCGACGGCGAGGTCGTCGGCACCCTCCAGCTCACGATCATCCCGGGGCTGTCCCGCAAGGGCTCGACCCGCTCGATCATCGAGGGGGTACGGATCCACAGCTCCGCGCGCGGCCACGGCCTCGGCGCCCGGCTCATCGAGTGGGCCGTCGACGAGTCCCGCCGCCAGGGCTGCCAACTGGTGCAGCTCACCTCGGACTCCGCCCGCACCGACGCCCACCGCTTCTACGAGCGCTTGGGTTTCACCGGCTCACACGTGGGCTTCAAGTTGCAGCTCTGACAGGTCCGCTCGAACGACAGCGGCTCCTCGCGGGACGTCCCGGGCGCCTCGGTGCCGTCGTACGGGTCGGCGTCCTGGAGCAGGCCTTCACCGACGACGGCCCCCGCTCCGTTGCGGAGGAGTCGCTGGGCGAGTTGACCCCGCACGACCGGGCGGTGCGTCGTGCCTACTTGCCTACTTGCCTACTTGCCTACTTGCCACGATAGGCGTCGTACACGGTCACGCTCGCCTTGCCGCCCTTCGTGTCTTCGCCGAGGTGTGGTGTGACCAGGCGCCGTTGCCCCTGCCGTCGGAGAAGAGCGGAATGGTGACCCTGAGGTGGCCATCCTCACTGAAGGCGCTCGGCGGGACCGGTTCCTCTGCAGACCCCTGGTTCCGCCGCTGCGGGGACCCTGTCCATCCCGTGCGACACCCATACGGCCCTGCCCCCCGGGCGCATTCGCTCCCGACCGGGATGGGAGTGTGAGAATGCGCTGGTGGTGTCAGACCCGAGTGGGCTCTGATCCGGATGGAGCTGCGCTTCGGGCGGGCGTTCGAGGGTGCTGTCGCGGAGACCCCCGCCTGGCGCGATCGGGATCTTCGTGGACATCGCCCTGGTCGGAGGCTTCGTCGACGTCCTGTCGCTCCCGGAACACAGCGATGACTGGCCGACACAGGGCACGGTTGTGGATGGTGAGATCTGGTGGGCCGCCTGCTCTCGGGTGGTTCGGATGGAGAGGATGAGGTATGGGCGAGGTTGCCGTCGTCGGTCTGGGCGGGATGGGGCGGGCCATCGCCCGCAATCTGGTGCGGGCGGGACACGAGGTCGTGGTGTGGAACCGTTCGCCGGGGCCCGCGGAGGAACTCGTCGGGGACGGTGCCCGCCGGGCCGGGTCCGTCGCGGAGGCCCTCGCATGCCCGGTGGTGCTCTCGGTCCTCTCCGACGACAACGCCTTCGCCGAGACCTTCCTCGACTCCGGGGTCCTCGACCAGGCCCGGCCCGGGGCGCTCCACGTCAACATGGCCACGGTGAGCGTCGAACTGGCCCGCCGCGCCGCCGAGGAACACGGCGCGCACGGACTCGGTTATGTCGCCGCCCCGGTGTTCGGGCGGGTCCCGGTGGCGGAGGCCGGTGCGCTGAACATCCTCGCCGCGGGAGAGCCCGGTCTCGTCGACCGGGCGCAGCCCTTCTTCGAGGTGATCGGGCAGCGGACCTGGCGGCTGGGCGAGCGCCCCGAACAGGCCAACACCGCGAAGGTCCTGGGCAACTATCTGATCGCCTGCGCCATCCAGTCCCTCGGGGAAGCTGTCAGCGTCGCCGAGGCGGCCGGGGCCGATCCGGGCGAGTTCGCGGAGCTGCTGTCCTCGACGCTCTTCCCCGGCCCGGTCTACTCCGGGTACGGAACCATGATCGCGGAGCGGAGGTACCAGCCGGCCGGCTTCACCGCGGCCCTCGGGCGCAAGGACCTCCATCTCGCCCTCGACGCGGCGGCCGCCCAGCAGGTCCCGCTCCCCTTCGGCGAACTGCTCAGGGGCGTGTTCGACCAGACGATCGCCGACGGACACGGGGCGGACGACTGGGCCGTGATCACCGAGCAGCAGCCACGCTGAACACCCGGACGGCCCGGCATCGTCAACGACTTCGGCCGCGGATCGCCACGGGTCCGGCCGGCCGGCTCAACCGGCGGACCGCCCATTCCAGGGCGGCCCGCGTCCGGCGGGGCCATGACAGGGCCCCTGGGCAGGGCCGTAGGAGTACGAGCGGCCGTGTGCGGGCCGGGTAACGTACCAGGGGCGGTCCAACGCCACGGGGCAGCCAAGGCCGACGATGACGGCGAGCAGAGGTACGGAGGAGAACTCATGCGGTCGGTCATTCCCGACTATCTGGCCGAGGCCCTCGGAGATGTCGAGTCGGACACGTCCGGAGAGCGGGCGGACTACATCCCCGAGCTCGCGACAGCGGACCCGGAGCGCCTCGGTGCGGTCTTCGCCACCGTTGACGGCGAGGTCTACGGTGCCGGTGACATCGACACCGAGTTCACGATCCAGTCGATCTCCAAACCGTTCGCGTACGCGCTGGCGCTGGCCGATCGCGGCTTCGGCCCGGTGCTCGCACGCGTCGGTGTCGAGCCATCGGGAGAGGCGTTCAACCAGATCTCCCTCGAACGTGATACCGGGCGCCCTTTCAATCCCATGATCAACGCTGGTGCGATCACCGCTCACTCGCTGGTCGGCCAGGAGGACATGAGTCCGGCGGAACGCGTGGAGCGCGTGGTCCGCGGCCTTTCGGCGTTCGCCGGCCGTGGGCTGAGATTGGACGAAGCGGTGTGCGTGTCGGAGATGGAGCACGCGCACCGCAATCTCGCCATCGCGTATATGCTCCGCGGCTACGGCATCCTCACCGAGGACCCCAGGGCCGTCGTCGAGGGCTACATCCGCCAGTGCTCTGTGCTCGTCACCGCGCGGGATCTGGCCATGATGGCGGCGACGCTGGCCAATCGCGGCGTCAATCCCCTCTCGGGCGAGCGAGTGGTCAGCGAACCGGTGGTGCGTCAGGTGCTGAGCGTCATGTCCACCTGCGGAATGTACGACGCGGCCGGCGACTGGGCGACCCAGGTCGGCATTCCGGCGAAGAGTGGCGTGTCCGGGGGCTTGATCGGCGCGCTCCCCGGCCAGATCGGCATCGCCACGTTCTCACCACGGCTGGACTCCCACGGGAACAGTGTCCGCGGAGTGTCGCTGTTCGGGAGGTTCTCCTCTGACATGGGGCTGCATGTGATGGAGGTCCCGGCCGCCGCGCGTGCCATCGTGCGGTCCAGCCATGTCATCGGCAGCGGCCCGCATGCGGTCCGGGTCCTCCAGCTGCAAGGCGGGATCGGTTTCGCCGGAGCCGAGAGAGTTGTCCGGGAGGTCGTGAACACCGCCCCCGCGGAAGTCAGGGTGGCTCTGGACCTCACGATGGTCTATTCGATCGATGACGTGGCACGGCGCATGTTGCTGGAGGTCGTGCGCCGGCTCACGCTGGATGGTCACGAGGTCTACCTCGTGGACCCGGAATCGATCATGCCCGATCCCGATCCTGGCGATGGTGGCCGGGTCACCCTCGTAGGCGATGTGGAACAAGCCGTGCGTGGGGCCGCACAGGGGGACCCAGCAGGTCCATGATGACCCCGGCGGTGGAGGTGTCCAGCGCGGAGGTGACCTCGTCACACAGGAGAACATCCGGGTCCGCGGCGAGGGCGTGGGCGATGGAGGCTCGCTGACGCTGGCCACCGGAGAGTTCCGGGGACAGCGGTCGACGGCGGTCCCGGCAAGGAGCCCACGCCCGGCGAACTCAGGAACGGGTGTCGCCGTGCCAGCTGACCATCGGTAGTCGAGATAGCCGGTCACGTCGCCCGAGTAGTAGGTGAGCGGGTCCCCGACCGCCAGGTCGCGGTTGAGCGCGAAGCGGGCGACGAGGTCGGGGTTGGCGATGAAGTGCCTGGCGAACGAGACCGCGGCCGCGATGCCCGCTTCGATGACCGCGTTACCGGAGCCGTGGCCGAAACCGAGGTTGGCGATCAGGGGGCCGTCGAACAGTCGTCGGTAGCGGGCGAACGCCTCGACGTGGGGGGCATCGCCTGAAGCAGCGGGCTGCCGCCCCTGGAGGTGCAGATACATCACGGGCCGGTCGCGCAGCTCCGTCACCAGCTCGTCGTAGTCCGCGAGGGTCCGGTCGTCGGGGGTGAACAATGCGCCGACATTCCAGTAGGGCGAGAGCCGGACACCGACGCCGCGACTGTCCCATGGCTCGGCGACGGCATCGATGATCTCCAGCAGCAGGCGTCGCCGCCCGGCGGGGCTCCCGCCGTAGGAGTCGGTGCGGCGGTTCAGCCGGGGATTGAGGAACTGCGGTATGAGGAAGGGGCCGACGGCATGGATCTCGACGCCGTCGAACCCCGCGCGCCGTGCGTTCGCCGCGGCCGAGCGGTAGTCGGCGATGGTGCGCTCGATGTCCGCGACGCTCATCTCGCGCGGAACGACGGTCTCCTGGAAGCCGCGCGCCGTAAAGGACCGCTCCCGGGGGTTGACCGCGGACGGCCCGGCGGGCAGCTCCCCCCGGAGGTGATCGGGGTGCGATACGGCCCCGCTGTGCCAGAGCTGGAGCACGATACGGCCACCGAGCGCGTGGACGACGTCGGTGACCCGCCGCCACCCGGCGACCTGCTCGTCACTGTAGACGCCGGGGACGTCGGCGAAGCCGATGGCCTGCTCGCAGACCCAGGTCCCCTCGGTGATGATCAGCCCGGCGGCGGCCCGCTGGGCGTAGTACGCGGCGTGCAGTTCCGTTGGCACCAGCCCTTCGTTGGCCGCGCGAGCACGGGTGACCGAGGCCATCACCACCCGGTTGGGCAGCGCGAGGTTCCCGAAGTCAGCCCGCCGCAGCAGCGGCTGGTCGGGGGCGGTCGGCTGAACGGTGTTCGTCATGGACTTCTCCGCATCATGGGTCTCTCCCGCCGTCGAGGCGGCTTCCGGGCCCGGAGCCGGACCTGGCATCTCCCCCGCCTCCTGGCGGGGTGAGCCACCGCTCGTCTCCCCGGATCGCTCCCGGCTCTCGGAATCACTCTCGACGAGCCCTGCGTTCGCATCCAATACCTGCTTCTATAACCTGGCGGCATGGATGTCGACACCCGGCTGTTGCGCTACTTCGCCACCGTAGCGGCGGAGGGGACCCTCACCCGAGCCGCGGAACGGCTGTTCGTGTCCCAACCGGCGCTGACGAAGCAGATCAGGCAACTGGAGACCCAGCTCGGCGTCACGCTGTTCACCCGGTCCCGGGCCGGCATGGCCCTCACCGAGCCGGGCCGGGCACTGGTGGCACGGGTGCCCGCGCTGCTGGCCGACTGGGACCGTGCGGCGCGGGAGACGAAGAGCGCGGCCGCCCAAGCGGCCCGTGTGCTGCGGGTCGGCTTTGTGGCCAGCGCCGCCAACGAGGCCACCCAGCGGATCATCGCGTCGTTCGCACGTCGTCGGCCGGGCTGGAGGGTCGATATGCGGCAGGCCGCGTGGTCGAACCCGACAGCCGGACTCGCCGGTTCGGATGTCGATGCCGCTCTGCTGCGGCTGCCCTTCCCAGGCCAGGACGCCGTGCGCGTGGAGGTGCTGTTCACCGAGGACCGCTGGGTCGCGCTTCCCACAGCCCACCCGTTCGCCACGCGGGACCTGATCCCCTTCCGGGACCTGTGGGAGGAGCCGTTCGTGGCAGCCCCACCGGAAACAGGCCGGTGGCGGGAGTACTGGCTGGCCACCGACGAACGCGAGGGCAACCCGGTCCGCGTCGGTGCCGTCGTCGACCAGCCCGACGACTGGCTCAGCGCGATCGCCAACGGCTACGGCATCGCACTCACCCCCGAATCCTCAGCCCGTTTCTACGTCCGCCCCGGCGTCACCTACCGTCCCGTCAGCGGCGTCAGCCCCAGCCAGGTCGCCGTGGCCTGGGCACCCGCCGACGACACCAACCCCATCGTCCAGGACTTCGTCCGCTGCTGTCTGGACGAAGCGGCCACGGACCGAGGGCACCATCGCCACGGCCGCAAGTGAACGATTGACACGGGTCCCGTGAGGGGTGGGTCAGGTACGAGGATCCGGCTCGACGCTCCCGGCTCACCCCGCTGGTGGCGGAGTTCGCCGAGATCACGGCCCCTCACCTGTGGAGGCTCAAGCACGGCGGCATTCCGCCGTGCGCGCAGTGTGGCCGAGTGACTGACGCGCCATCACCTCACCAGAGGGTCAGGCCACTTCATGCGGTTCGGCCTCTTGTGCGCACCCCCCGGATGGACTAGATCTCTTCTCGCGATTGGTACAGACCATCTGACCCCGCTCAGACAAGGCCACCAGTATGTTCAGACGCACCTCCGCGTTCCTGGCGACGGCTCTGCTCGCCTCGCTCGTCGCGGTCCCCACGACCGCTCACGCCGATGACGACGACAGCCGCCGGCTGCCCGGCCACCGAGTGGCCTACTTCCCCGCGTGGAGCGTCTACAGCGGCTTCTCCGCCAAGAAGGTCCAGGACTCGGGCCAGGCGGCGAAGCTGACCGTGATCAACTACGCCTTCGGCAATATCTCCCCCGAGGGCACCTGCTTCGAGGACAACCTGGCCGACCAGGCCGACGCCTGGGCCGACTACCAGCGCCCGATCAGCGCGGCCGACTCGGTGGACGGCGTCGCCGACACCTGGGACCAGCCGCTGAAAGGCAGCTTCAACCAGCTGCGAAAGCTGAAGGCGAGGAACCCCCATCTGAAGGCCGTCATCTCGATCGGCGGCTGGGGCTGGTCCAAGTACTTCTCGGACGTGGCCGCCACGGACGCCGCGCGCAAGAAGTTCGTGGCCTCCTGCGTCGACCTCTACATCAAGGGCAACCTGCCACGGCTGGGCTCGCCGGAGGGCGGCCCGGGCAGCGGCGCGGGCGTCTTCGACGGCATCGACCTCGACTGGGAGCACCCGGGCGGCGACGGTCTGCCGGACAACTCGGTGCGCCCCGAGGACGGCCGCAACTTCACCCTGCTGCTGGCCGAGTTCCGGCGGCAGCTGGACGCGCTGCGCGACGGCGAACGGGGACGCCACCTGCTGACGGCGGCCGTCGCCGCCAACACCGACATCGCGGACCGGCTGGAGCTGCGCAAGGTCGCCCGCCAGGTGGACTACCTCAACCTGATGACCTACACCATGCACGGCTCCTGGGAACCGCAGGGCCCGACCAACCACCAGGCGAACCTCTACACCGACCCGGCCGACCCGTCCGGCATCGGCTACAGCTACAGCGCGGACCGGGTGGTGCGGCACTACCTGGCCGGCGGCCTGCCGGCCCACAAGGCGGTGCTCGGGGTGCCGTCCTGGGGCTACGGCTGGACGGGAGTGCCCGCCGGAACGAAGAACGGCCTCTACCAGCCCGCCACCGGCATGTCCCCGCGCGGCGGCGGCCAGCTGCCCTACAAGGCCATCAAGGACCTGCCGGGCACCGTACACACCGACCGCAAGCACGGCGCGGCCTGGACGTACGACGGCACCGAGTTCTGGACGTACGACACCCCGGCCACCGCCGCCCAGAAGGCCCGCTACACCCAGCGGAACGGTCTCGGCGGCGTGATGGTCTGGTCCCTGGACGGGGATGACGCCCAGGGCTCACTGATCGCCGCACTCGACCGCGGCCTGCGGCGCTGACCCGCGGTCACGACCCGGTGGCGGGCGGGGCGACCCGGCCGCCACCGGGTGCGGCGGAGTGCTACGGGGTGGTCGTGTGGAGGGCTTCGGCGAGGTGCTGGAGCTGGACGTCGCGGCTTGCCTTGACCAGCACCACGTCCCCGGGGAGCAGGGTCTGTCGCAGGAGTTCGAGGGCGCTGTCCTGGTCGGGCAGGTGAACGGCACCCAGACCGGCGGCCTTGGCCCCTTTCTGCATCCAGCGGGCCTCGTCGCCGCCGATGACGACGAGCTGGTCCACGCCGAGGGACGCGGCGGTGCGGCCGATGCTCTCGTGGGCGGCGCGGGAGTCGGCTCCGAGTTCGTTCATCTGCCCCAGGACAGCGACGGTCCGCCGGTCGGCCGCCTGGCCCATGGCGGCCAGCGTCTGGAGGGAGGAGCGCGTGGAGTCGGGGTTGGCGTTGTAGGCGTCGTTGACGATGGTGACGCCGTCCGGCCGGGTAGTGCTCTCCATCCGCCACCGGGAGACCGGCGCGGCGGCACTGAGGAGTTCGGCGATGTCGTCGGCGCCGAGACCGGTCTCCAGGGCGACCGCGGCGGCGGCCAGGGAGTTGGGGACCTGGACGCTCCCGGCGAGGCGGAGCCGGACGCGGGCGGTGCCCGCCGGGGTGGTCAGGGTGTAGTGCGGTCGCCCCGCGGGGTCGAGGACGATGTCGGTGGCGCGGACCGTGGCGGTCTCGCTCTCGCCGAAGAGGACCACCCGGGCGCTGGTGCGCGCGCCCATGGCGCGGACGAGCGGGTCGTCGGCGTTGAGGACGGCCAGGCCGTGCGAAGGCAGGGCTTCGACGATCTCGCCCTTGGCCTGGGCGATGGCGGCCTGACTGCCGAACTCGCCGAGGTGGGCGGTGCCGACGTTGGTGACGACGCTGATCTCCGGCGGCGCCACGGTGGTGAGAGCCTGGATGTCGCCGAGGTGGCGGGCGCCCATCTCCAGGACCAGATGCCGCGTCCCGGCGGTGGCCCGGCTGACGGTGACCGGCAGGCCGATCTCGTTGTTGAAGGACTGCTCGGTGGCGACGGTCGGTCCGGAGGCGGCCAGGAGCTGGGCGATGAGGTCCTTGGTGCTGGTCTTCCCGGCGGAGCCGGTGATCGCCACGATCGTGGTGTCGGGCAGGCAGAAGCGGACGAGGTGCTCGGCGAGCCGGGCCGCCGCCTTCAGGACGTCCTCCACGACGACGGCGGGCACTCCCACCGGGCGCGCAGCGAGGACGGCGGTGGCCCCGGCGCGCACGGCGTCCGCGGCGAAAGCGTGCCCGTCCGTCTGCTCACCGGCGAGAGCCAGGAAGAGGCTTCCGGGCCGGGCGGCACGTGAGTCGAAGACAAGGGGTGCGGTGACGAGGGTGTCGGGGTCCGGCACGTCGGTGAGAGTGCCGCCGGTCACGCTGGCGATGGCGGCGAGGGACATCGGTTCCACAGGCGGTTCTTTCTGGTCAGATCACGCAGAGGTGCGGCTGGCGGGAGTGTGGAGCGGGACGGGCAGCGGCCGGAGGGCGGGGACGTCACAACGTCGCGGTGGAGAAGGGCCAGGTGTCACCCGACCGCAGATGAGCCAGGGCGAGGAGGACATGACGTGAAGCGGGAAGACATCGCCACCGCGTCCCGATCTCCTGCCGCCTGGCCGTCAGTTTTCCGGTCAGGAACCGCGAGGTACAGCTGGGCAGATCCATCGAGGACGGATAGACAAGCGCGCAAGGCTCCTGGCGAACACGGGTTATGTTTGTCGAGAACCCGTCTACGAGGAACTTCCTCAATGCGCAGGACTATCTAACTCACGTCCAATGAGACCACCTTGGTAACGGTTTACTCGCAGGGCCGTCCTGTGGCGGAAGCGGATCTCTCGTCAAGCGTCCCCTCGCGCTCGCTTCCTCGGGCGAGGCTTCGGGCCTGTCCTTCGTGAATGTCGCTTGCCCACTCCCAGCCAGGCTTGGGTGATACGACCCGTGGGTCGCTGGAAACCTGGGCGTCACGTAGGTCCTCCACGTACGCTCGATCCAGTTTGATCCTTGCGCGTATCTCCTCGTCCCTGGCGACGGATCCATGTCCGGGGATGAGGACATCGATATCGTCCGCTACGGCCGCGAGCTCTCCCAGCCCGACGAGGTAGTCCTCAACCGGGTTGTCGGTGTCGTCAAACATGGGAACGAAGACATCGGAGAGCATGTCGCCGGCGATGAGAACTCGGCGTTCCTCGATCAACAGCGCCGCGTGGCCCGGGGCATGCGCCGGATGCTCAATGATCCGCACCGTGGGGCCATCCCAAGGAAGCAGCGCGGTTCCAGCGGGCAGGCCCGTAATGAGGCCGTACGAGGTCAGCGGCGTATCCTCGGCGATTTCCGGCGGCAGCCCCTCGGCGACGGTGGCCTTCCAGTCCGCGTTCGACAACACGTCCCGCATGAAGGCCGCGCAGCGGGCTGTGCCGTAACGAGGCGCTTCGCCGAGTTCGGCATGCCAGAGCACGTGATCCCAGTCAGGGTGCGTCGAGAAGCCTGCCACCACGGGCTGGCCCAGCTCACGAAGGTCGTTCGCCAGGCAGGTCATTTCGGCGCCGGTAATCCCGACGTCTACGAGTAGCACGCCGTCCCTGCCACGCACGACAACGGTGTTGTTCTCGAGCAACTCACTCTGATGGATCAGTACACCCTCGGCGACCTGCTTCAGCATGGACCCCTCCCGTTTGAAGACTGCGGCCGCGTCTTGACCAGCACTGGGTCGTTGCTCCTGCTCAAGATCGAAGTCGCTGCCCAGTGCAGCGTCACCCTGCCAGAGGGTCTGCCGCAGATCAACACAACCGGACGGGGGTGTGCGATCGCGACCCCCAACGACGAGACCGTCATCGGAGGCTTCCTTAGTGTTGAGCTTAGGTCAGATGATGCCCCTAAGATGGCGCCTCACGTTGGAAGAGGCCCACTGCACGAGTCACCGTCCCCACCACCCGGCCATGATCAACTATCCGGTCCGCGTCACCTCACCGCTTCCGGAGTCGTCGTAGCCGCCGGTGATGACGACCGCACGGCTGTTCACCACCCCCACCGACACGTTGTGCACCGTGCCGGTGCGGCCCGTGAGAGGGGTGCCGATCCGCTCACCTGTTACGACGTCCCGCACACGAGCCGTGGCATCGTATTCGCCGTTGGTGACGGCGACAGGTCGGCCGTCCACCACGGCTGTTGCCACGCACGGCGTGTTCCAGGCGGTCAGGGCGTATCGCAATCGGCAGTCGATCGGGCTGGCAGTAGCCCACTCAAGCCCCCACCGTGCGTGTCTCCCCTCGTCCACAGACACGGCGGTGATCCGGGCAGACAACTCCCGGTCCCCGTACCGGGCGGCATCCAGCGCCAGCAGCTGCCGGGGCCCGGCGTGCAGGGCGTCCCGGTGCAGATGTACCGAGGCCCGGTACACCGCTGCCACCAAGCGGGCCTGAGCGACTGGCACCGAATCCAGCAGCCCCCACACACTCTGGATTCGGGCCAGCGGCGCCCAACCAGGCGCCACGCCGGGCTACCGAGATGACCAGGCCCGGTGAACAGTCGGCTCCAGAAGGTACAGCTGCTTCTCGTCCTGGACAAGGACGTCAAGCATGCGCAGCTGTTCCAGAGCTTGGTGGGGTTCGGGATGGTCATCCTGGAGAAGCTCCACCAGGTCATCCCATGGCAAGGGCTCATCGAGGTCGACCAACCCAGTCAGGAACGCGCGCATATCAGAGGAGGTCGTGAGCCCCAGTCCGTCCAGGAAATCAGTGCCGAGTGGCCCGGACTCGACCTCTTTCCGGATGCTCTCGCAGATCCCGAGAACGGGGCGGCCACGACGTGCCTGCGTGAGGGCGACATCCAGGAGCATCGGCCACCCACCGGTCGCGTCCATGAGCTGGTTGCGGGCTTCCGTCTGCGTAAAGGGTACGAGCGCCTCCACGTCGGTGGCCCAACTACTGATCCCTTCGGGAGTGACCCGGCGCAAGGGAATCAGCACATTGTCGGGATCGAACTCCGCGGCGAGGTCACGATGCTCCCGATTACAGGCATCAGCGAGTACCACAACCGTCCGGGTGACCCCCGAAGGCGGCTGGATCGTGGCCACCTGTTGGAGCCTCGCCCTGGCCTTCTCGACATCGTTGGACGGGCTGAGCCTCCACACCACGATGCGGTGCGGGGGTCCCGGCTTGCCCGTACTGAGCAGCTCCTTGTAGCGGGCCGGCTTTGTGGACAAGACGATGGGTTCCAACTTGGAAGGGGCCCTGTGCTGCTGGTCCTTCAGAACGGAGATGACGGCGTCCAGTCTGGTGGCGACGCTTCCGATGACGATTCGCAACTCATTACTCGGGGTCGTGAGACGGGCGAGCTGTTGTTCGGTGAGAGGGCTGACGCTGTCGTCGTCGGCGATGGGCCGCCGTGCCTGTGCCGCGGTCAGCTTCGTCAGCGGCTTGGATGTGTCATGGCTCTCCAAAGCCTCCTCGATGGCGCTCTGGTTTCCGAGGAGACGGAGGACGTTCGACGAGCGCAACCTCCAGCCCTGCGGATCGCCGGCAAGGATGCCAAGACCGATCATCTCCTCCAACAGCGCGCGGAATTCGTCGGGTCCTTGTCCGGTGAACCCCTCCGGCCACCAGTCGTCACACGCCTTACTCAATGCCCGAGTGGTGATCCGACGGTCGACGCCACTCGAATGGGCTTCAAGTGCCACGACGAGCGCGATGAGCTTGTAGCGGGGATCCAGTTCGAGGGTGAGGTTGATGGTGTTGCGCGTCCGGTGAGTGAGGTCCTGTGATCCGATGACGCGTTCGAGAACGGCGTTGTCGACGTGCCACGGCGGAGTGCCTGGCGCGGAAGGCGTGGCTACTCGGGTGCTGAGGGACGCCCGCACGAGTGCCTGCCCCACGAGCTGGAGCAGCTTGGGGTGGTAGTTGCAGTAGGCGAGGATCCGGTGAACGAGCTCGTCCGGGATCCGGATTCCCAGCGCTTCGAGGGGCTGCCTGACGAGCCGAAAGGCCGCTGCGGGCGCCAGCGGCCCGATGACTATGGGCTTGCCGAAGTGGGCCTCGTAGAGCGGCTGGTTGGGCAGTCCGGAGAACCGCTGCACCTGGTGAAGGCCCGCGAAGACGGGCTTGAACCTGCGTGAGGTGGTGCTCATGAGTTCACGCAGACGCGTCGTCTGGGGGAAGCTCGCCTGGGCTTCGGCGTCGAAGAAGATATCGCACTCGTCGAACAGCACGAGAAGGCGCCGGGTGGAATCGTCGTCGAGCCAGCCGGTGATGGCGGCGGTGACTCGCTGCTGTGCCGTTCCGCGCCGGGTCTGCTGGGGCGGCGCGATGTTCTTGCGGTCGAGTTCCCGGCTAATCATGTCCCACAGCTCGTCCGTCTTCTGACCGAGACCGAGGGTGGTGGGCAACGGAATGTACAGGGCGACGTGCCCCAGCGTTGTCTCGAAACGGCGTGCGGCGGCTCGCAGAAGTGCCGACTTGCCGAGCTGACGCCCCCCGTAGACGAGGTGGGCACCCGTCGTGGAAGTGATGTCGTTGAGCTCCTGCTGGCGTCCGTAGAACATCTCACTGGGAACCGACTCGTTGGCATCAGGGCGGTAGGGGTTGGTGGCGGCGAATGGAGCGAGGACGCGCTCCGTGGTGGTGAACTGGTTGTTGGCCTTGGACGCCAAGTAGGCCAGGGCTGCCGCATCCAGGCACAGCAAGGGCTTCATGGGCTGCTTGGCTGTCTGCAAGGCGAGTCCACGCCGGGATGTCGCGGACAGCGTGCCCAGCACGACGACGAGGACGGGCAGCGTGCTGGTGTCCTGGTCCGCCCACGCGATCAGTGTGGTCACATCCGACACATCGGGGGTCAGGAGTACACGCAGCCTGCCACCAGCCTCAGAGCCGAAGGCGGGGAGTCGGCATCCACCCAGCAGGTGGACGTCGCTCAGCTCGATCCACTTGCGGTTGGGTGCGTAGGCACCGACCGAGCGTTCACTGCCGTACTCGATGCCCGCGATGCGCAGTGCGCCTCGGAGCGGGTGGTTGTAGTTCTTCTGGGTGCGCCAGTTCCCAAGGAGCTGAGCCCAGGAACAGAGGGTCTCGGTGGTGGTGTTCCGATCGCGGGTACGCAGCTGGGAGAAGTCCAGGCCAAAGTGAGAGCCGCCGGCCCCGACGGCCTCGACGAGTTCCGGTGTGATGCCCTCGGTGAGGCCGTCGGGCACCGAAGGGAAGAAGCGTTCGAGGTCGTCTTCGGGCGCCGAGGTGGGCGGGTCCTCCCCGGTGAGCGCCGTGAGCAGGTACTCCTCCGCCGTTGCCAGATCCCCCGCATCGGCAAGCTGCGTAATCTTCTTCATCACATCGTCGGGGGCGCTGACCCGCACGTTGTTGATCTCCCCCCTGGCCCGCTGCATGAGATTTGCTCGGGCAAGCTTGGCCAGCTCGGGCATGCTCTCGTCGATCTCGTGGAGCTGCCGGTGAACGGCGCTGAAGTCGTCGCCCGCCAGATCGGCTTCAGCGGCCTCGATCCGTGTGGTGATGTCCGAGCGGCCCGGTTCGGGAAGGCAGCCCTGCCGAGTAGCGGTCGCCACTTTGTCCCGGACCCCGTCGATCGCCACGCGTGCCTCGGTCAGCGCACGCCCCCGGTCCTGCTCGATTGCGCTCCGAAGGCAGTTGTCGTCCTCATCGGACTCGCCCTCGGCTGCCTCAACCGCGACACGGGCCGCGGCGAAGTTGCCAGCCTTCGCCTGTCCGTGTGCCGCCTCCGTCCACGAGCGGTTCCAGGCGCGCTCGATGTCGTCGAGAGTCACCGTGCGGGATGGTCGCAGGGTCCTCGTCAAGGGCAACTCGTGGCAACGCAGCAGGTCAGCGTGGAGAGCCTGGTCCGGCGTCGGTTCGGCTCCGGGCAGTGTGGCGCCGTCCAGCAGTCGGATCGTGGTCTGGACACTGTCGAGCACCGTCTTGGTGATCGTCGCACTGAGCGGATGGGAGTCCATGTCGGCATGTGCGCGCAGCTCGGTGTAGGCGTCCTGAGTCTGGGCTCGGACCTCGTGGCGCAGATTGGTGAGAGCGCTGTTCAGCACGGGCCCGCGGGCTACGGCGCGGGTAGCCAGAAGCCAGGTGTTGACGATATCTAGCGACTCCACCGCGTATTCAAGGATGCGACGACGAGCGGCGCCCTGCAGCACCGCACCCTTGTTCTCCTTGCGGAATTCATAATCGATGGACTTGAGTTCCTTGCTCAGCGCGGGCTGTGTGAGCTTGCGCATCTGGGCGGCCACCTGATCGGCACGGTCACGCCGGTCATCAGCCGCCGCGGTGACCAGGGATCCGATCAGGCCGTCGGGGTTCCACCACTCACGAACGATCCTCTCCGCACGGGGAAAGTGGAGGCTCCGCGGCGCCGCGAGGTGCAGGCGGGCGTCTTCCGAGGCACGGCTGACTTCAGCGTCGGCTTCGCTGACGCCTTCCAGGACGTTGAGACCGCCGACCGCTGTGAGTTGGCCGCGCGCGGAGGCGGTTCCCACCGCACGGCAGAGCTGCTGGAAGTGCGTCATCCCGGCGCAGGCGTCGGAGAGCGCGTTGACCATCTCCCCGGCGTTGGGGTCAGCGGTGAGGAGAGCCGCTCGCAGGGCGGACGCGAGCAACAGCATCCGCTCGTCCTTGCCCGGCACGCTGGGGTGGTTGCTTTCCTTGTCGATTCGTTCGCGCAGGGCACTGGCGCACGGCCCTGTCTCGGAGCGCACGCAGTGGGCCAAGTGGAGCGTCACCAGTGCCTGCTGGAGGGGAAGACGACCATCTGCGTGGGCCGCGTGCCCTGCCAGCGCGAGTTCATCCGAGGAGATCAGGCGCCGGATCAGCTCTGTGGCGACAGGAGTGAGCTCCCGTGGACCGGGCTGAGCGGCGGGCGGTATGGGAACCGTCGTCTCTTCCCTGTCCGCCGCTGCCTCAGCCATCGGGGGCTCGGCCACGGTCGGGGCGGCTACGGAAGGAAGTGAGGCCACTTCGGGCTGTGGATCCGGCACAGGCGCGAGTGGCCTGTCAGTAGCCGCAGCGGTGTCGGGTGCAGGTGCGGTCGTCGTGGGAGGAGTGGCCGATTGCGGGGCTGGTGTGCTCGCCGTGGGCTCCGGGGCGCCATCCGCGGAGGCTGCTGGCGCGGTAACCTTCCCCCGCAGAATCAGCGTGGCGACGCTGTTGATGTCCTGAGACGCTTCCTTGAGAAGGACGTGGAGGTCATCGACGGCGGAATCATCGTCGCTGGCGTTGGCGTCGGCCAGCTCCACCAGGAGCCGGAGGTGTTCCGTTTCGGCTGCGGAAGCGTCGAGCTCAAGCAGACGGTTCGCCTGTGCCCGGACGGCCTCCAGGGGAGCATTGCCCGGGGGGCCCTGGAGTCCGACCACACGCAGCACCGCCGCACGGTGGCGGGCCCGCCCCGACAGCTCGACCGCGACCGTGTTCGCCGCAGTGGACAGTGCCCGGACATCGAGCGGGTTCGGTAGTGGGACCGCAGAGGCCCAGACTCTGAGATCTTCGTGCAAGGCCAGCGTGGCCGTGCGCAGGGCCGTGAGCGCGTCCAAGTCGTCATGAGTGGGTGCTCGCTCCGCAACCAGATGCGTGCTGACGCGGGATACGGCGGACCGCGCGGAGGCGAGTAGCGCCTCCAAGTCCTCAGCCCGGCGTTTCCAGTCGGCATACTCTGGTGCCCGTCCCTCGGACCACGCTCCGGCCTCAGGGCCGGTGCCCTCGACGGTTTCGGGGGCGGCCTCCGTGACGGGAGCACCGTACGCATGGGGCAGGCGGGGACGCCACGCGCCCTCCAGGACGGAGCAGGCGTCGATGACACTCTGGACGTCGTCCTTCGGCCACGCCGGCATGGGGAACCGTTGCAGAGCATGGCGCAGAAGAGCCGTGTGGCCAGGAGTGGCGAGGGGAAACGAGAGGGCCGCCAGCATGAGTTCCGGACGGGACTCGGAGAACGCCGCGACAGCACCGTCGAGCTTCTGATCGTCGCCATGTCGCTCGTAGTCGTCGATGGCACCGGCCAGTGCAGTGAGCGTGGGGGCGGAGATCGTGCCCGCAGCGCCTTGCTGCAACTCGGGGTTGCGTTTGCGCAGTGTCGTCAGACACTGCTCGGCCGCTCTCGGGCTGAGCCTGGCGGAAGGCACTCGCAGGATCTGCAGCATCCTGATGCGGTCACGGCTGCGGACGCGCTGCAGCAACCGGAGCAGAACAGTGGCGTCGAGGGCGTCGAGCACGTCTCCGATCGGATTACCCAGACGCTCGATGGTCTGGCCGAGCTCCTGCACCAAACCAGCGGGAGGAGTCGGCAGTTGAAGCTTGGTCGCTGCGTCGCGTGTCATGGTGGTGGGCCTCAAGAGCATCCAGTCAAGTTCTCGTGCCAAGAAGGAGGTTGTTCGGTGCCGCGACGGTGGCCGCGAACGAAGGTGTAGCCGTCGGGGAGGGTTGTCGCGGCTCCGGGGCCGAGCATCTGGACGCGCCACCGCGCATATCCGGTCCGCGCATCACCACCTGGCTGCTGCCCTGGGGGAAGCTTACGGAGGCCGGGCGGCACGTAGTGTGCTTTTACATGATTTCGCATCGCTTGGTGTTCGAGCGTGGCCAAAGGCTTTCCCTTCGCGGACGCTTCATCCGCGGGCCACCATGTGAAGAGATCCGGTTCACCCGTCACTTCTTTGCGTTCCAGGAGCCCTCGGCTGGCCAAGTCCTCGCAGGTATGGATCACCGTCCACAGCAGCTGGGGCGGGACGGGGCCGGGACCGAACAGCGCGGCGCTGAGCCGGTGGCCCTGCATCGAACGGGTGTCGAACATGCCCGTTGTGCCGTGTTGACGGAGCGCGGCGACGATAAGGGAGCACAGGCTGTGGACCGCCGGTGCGTACCCCGTACGCGGCGTCCTCGGGGGAACCGAGGGCCGATGTTCGGAATCGGGAGGGGTGAGCCCGAGATGACGCAACAGTACATCCATGTCACAGTCCCAGAGGAACGGGCCGTCCTCGCCGAAGTGGAGCGGCTCGTCCAGCAGAGCCGTGACGGCGTGCACACGGCGTCCGCCACGCGGAACGGTGACGGTCAGCCTGATGCCGGGGTAGAACGACCACGGCCAGTCGACACCGGTCAACGTCGATTCCTCGACGACGGATTCCCTCGGAACGCCCGGGTCGTCCACATCACCGTCGTGGTGGAGTTCGATGACGACGGAACCGTCTGCCAATCGGTCACGGACGCACGCGGGTACCGGAAGTGTGCCCTGGTCGACGTCACGCGGCAGCAAACAGCAGGTGTAGACCGCAAGATGGTCATCGAGGTGTTCGATGAACGGACCAGGCTCGCCGGGACTGGTCTCCTCCAACAGGGGAGGCACCTCGATGTCCTCCGGAGGGACGAATTCCACCCTGCCAGGAGCCCCGTCCGGGGACGGCGGTACGCCGGAGAGGCATCCGGTGTGTTCGCCGTACCCGATCCCCAGTGCCGCCAGCGGATCCGCACCGTTGACGTACCAGGGAAGAGGAGGCTGCTGGGCGCGCCAGACCCCACCCTGTTGCCAGAGGTCGTCGATACGCAGATCGGCTTGTCCCGTCGACTCAGTCGCGTGGCGGGCGATCGCCAGATTGACGGTAGCAAGGGAGGCCAGCGCGGTCGGGCCATCAGCGAGGTCCCGCTCTCCGGCCGCGTCACAGGCGGCCCGCAGCAGCGGCCAGGCAGCGGTGTAGCGCGGTGGGCCGTTGCGGGCCCGGCGCACCCGGTGCACGACTTCGTCGATCACGGAGCCGGGCACGCTGACCGCGTCGGTTCCGGCGACGGCGTACGGTCCCCACATACGCAGGTCGGGCGTACATCGGAGCAGGTCGGCGACAGTGCCGAAGCTCGCCGTCAGCGCCCGGGCCAGCAAATCGGTGTCGGAGGGATCGTCCAAGAGCCCGCCGAGTGGACCGGTGGTCAGCAGGGGGCGGGCTTCGTTCAGCAGATGCCTCTGGTAGTAGGCCACGTCTTCGAGGAGCGCAAGGTCCGGCGTCGGATACAGGCCGGTCGAGGTGATATGACCATGCTCGTCAAGGAGTCCGGTCCGGCGCAGTCTGGCCGTCTCCTTGATCTCAACCGCGGAGGGCGGGCCGAAGGCTCCGGTGTCCACGACCAACGACTCCTCACGACCCCAGAGGCCGTCCGGGCGGAGGGAACCAGCACGATCGCCTGATCGGGCGGCGGGGATCCATCCGTCCACTTCGCAGTCCGGCGAGACACCGAACTTGCCCACGGCCTCCGCCCACAACCAGCGTGTGCCGCGCTCGATACAGAGAAAGGCGCCGATCGGTACCGCTGGCCGAGCCCCGTCGGGTGCGGGGCGGATCACGTGGAAGTGCGTCGGGTCCAACAGTGCCGAGTGGTAAGCGCCAAGGGCGAGGTCGAAGCCAAAGTGCAGGGCGTTCCAAGCGCAGGCGAGGTGCAGGACGCCGCCACGCGCGACCGTGACCTGCCTGAGGTACCGGCCCGTACGGAGTACGTCCGCGGCATCCATCTGATCTGCGCCGAGCAGCAGCTCCGGCAGGAACAGGGGCTCGTCGTCGAAGGGGGCCCACGCGGGTGGGTCCGTCGGGGGTGGCGGCATGCTCATACCTCCTGCCGAGGACGTTCAGCGTAACGGCGTAGCCTCCACAGCACTCCTCCCTCGGCGGACAGCGCTTGGCCGTCCGCGTTGAGGCGCTCCAGAGCCGAGGTCACATCGGCGGACCTGATTCCGGGGTCTACACCACGCAGCCGGTGGTACAGCAAGCGCGGCCACAATGGTCGGCGGACGCCGTCCCGGCGGGACACGTAGGTCTCTTCTCCGCGCAAAACCCTGCGGATCATCGTCGGTGCCAACCCTCGGTAGTTGTCCCAGAGCAGGGCGTAGACCCACTGATCGACGGCACGGCAGTAGGGCTCACTGTCGCGGTGCACCGTCGGCCGTGGCCGGGGGGTGTTCAGCGCACGCAGCAGCCGCGGGGACGTCCCGGCGGACACGTCGGTGGCCCAGCACGTGGAGCAACGGGTCGCCGGGGTAGCGCACACGTGCCCGGCCCGACCGGACGGGGCATCGGCGAAATAGGTGCCGAACGCCTCGGTCGCGCAGTCGGTGGCGTCGTACCAGTCACGCAGGTCCGCCAGGTCCTGGCGGGCTCGCTCCCGGGCGGCGCGCATACGGATGTCGAAGGCATCCGGCACGGGCGTACCCTCCGCCACCCGCACCGCGGTCAGAACGCGTCGGTTTCCGGCCTGCGAGACGTCGACCGCGCCCAGATCATGCAAGGCGGCCAGTGTGGTCCATGCGGCGGCCGGGTCGGGAACCGCCACGGCGCCGTCGTACCGGAGCAATCTGTACACGTCGACGACCTGATGGGCTCCAGGTCGCCGTTGGGCGAGCGCGGTGACGAGAGCCGCCGCCGGCCCCCACTCCGGGCTGGAAGGCGGTTTGGCACCGGGTATCGGTGTGATCCGCACCCGCTCGGGGAAGTCGCCCAGGTCAGTCAGTGCGTCCAAGGAGGCCAGGACTGCCAGCGCGCGCACCACGGAGGTGCGATATGTGTCCCAGATCGTGGCCTGCCGTGACTGCTGGGCGGAGAGCAGTCCTTCCTGAAGATCGGCAGCCATGCAGGCAGTCGCGATTCGCTCGGCATCGAGGACCCCGGACACACCGGCCATCAGCACCGAGCGACCCAACCTCCGCAGGACATCGGGGGAAAGACCCTGGGCCGCCAGCCAGGCCACGGTTCTCAGACCACGGCCCGTGCCGAGCGCCAGGCCCGCCGATGGAGCATCCACCTCGTTCTGTTCCCGCCCGGCCTGGTCCCGGCCTGCTCGTCCGAGCTGCTGGTAGAGGGCTGACAGGTCTGTGGGCGGTGAGACCACGAACACGCAGCGGATGTCCCGACGGTTCACCCCTAGGCCGAACGCACTCGTCGCGACGATCAGCAACGGCGCGAATCCCTCCTCACCTCGGCCCGGTGCCTCCCTGAACTCCGCGAGCACCGCGGCCTTCTCCACCTCCGGCAACCTCCCGTGGAAGCGCCGTACACGCTGACTTCCCTGCACGGCGAACTCGCGCAGATGGGTGTAGAGCGCTTCGACCTCCTTCACCGTCAGGCAGTAGAAGATTGCGTGATCCTCGCACGCCTCGGCGACCCGCTCGGCGAGACCTGCGATCGCCTGCGGACCACCGGCCCGCATAGCCCTCCGGTAGAGCGCCAGTTCAGGACGGAGCGGCGACGCCTGCACCGTCACCAGTGCCTCACCGTCCACTGCGGCGGCGTCCAAACCGAACAGTCCCTCCCGCAGCCCCGCCCGCACTTCCCTGTTCGCCGTCGCGGTCACCGCCGTTACTTTCACCCCGAACCGTTCCCTCAACTCCCTCAGCAGCAACTCCACCCGACGGAAACTGGGCCGGAAGTCATCGCCCCACTGAACGAACGTGTGTGCCTCGTCCACCGCGACCCGCTCCAGCGCACCGGTGCGGGCGGCTTGTCGCAGAAGATCCGCGAAACGGCGGTCCACGAGCCGTTCCGGGGACACGTAAACCAGCTTGATGCCGTGCTGACGAGTTCCACGAAGTTGCTCGGCGACCTCAGTCTTGCCACCACGACTGTTCGACTCCGCCATGGGCCCAACCAGGGCCCGTACCATGCCCCCGACCGCTGACGAAAGCTCCAGTGCCTGGTCGGCCATCAACGCCACCAGCGGCGAGACCACCACGGTGACTCCCGGAAGCACCAGGGCCGGCAGCTGGAAGGTGTACGACTTCCCGAACCCCGTGGGCAGCAGCGCGAGCACATCCTGGTTCTCGCCCACTGCGCGGACCACGGCCTGTTGCTCGGGCTTCAACGTGAGTGGACCGTCAGAGAATCGCAGATGCCCGGCGATCGCCTCGCATCGCTCGACCAGCAGTGACGAAAGAGTTCCGGCCTCGCGAGCCCGCGTGACCTCCTGGGCACTGAGTCCAGCCGTGCGGATCCTGCGCGTGGCAGGCAGCACCGTGTGTTCCTCCAGAGCCTCCGGTGTGCACAGCTCACGGGCACGCGATTCCCCGAGTCGACCCTGCTCGGCGAGAAACCGCCAGATGATCTCCCAGCCCTGCGCCATCGTCACAACGTTCCCGCCTGCGACCTCACCCGTGAGCGGGTCGTTCCTGAGCAGTCCTGGATCCAGCGACTCCAGGAAAACCTGCCGGTAGGCCCGGCGCAGCGCGGTCATACCTGCGAGTTTGCGGTCGCTGATGACCACGACGCCCCGGTGATCCACCGAGCGGAGCAGCCGTCCCACTGCTTGGCGTAGGTCCATCGCCGCCAGCGGCAGGTAGTACTCAAGCGTTGCCGCGGTCTCGGGGTCGTCCGCTCCAGCTGCTCTCGCCCGCTCAGCGGCTGCTGAGCGGCGGGCGGCGATGACCGGGTCCACAAAGGGGGCAAACGGCAACTTGTTGATCCACACCACGCCCAGTCGACGGGCCGGGAAGTCGACGCCCTGCCACATACCGCGCGTGGCGACGCAGAAGCCCCCCATGTCACGGAACTCCCTTGCCGCACGCGCGTTGCCCAGCAGCGGTGCCACCGCCACCGGCAGCGCGCTCCCGTCCGCGGCAAGCCGCTCCAGCAGCCTTTCCGAAACGGCCTCCGCCGCCGCCGTGGATGTCGTCAGTGCCAGCGCACCGTACTCGAAGGTCCCGTGTCGCTCCCGGACAACTTCACGCGCGTAACCCGCCAACTGATGTGCGACCGTACGATAAGCGGCCTGCGGATGCTCGGCCCAGCTGGGGAAGTCCGCGAAGCACAGCAGACGGGCCTGCCGAGAGGAGTCGAACGGGCTGGAAAGCGCGTGCGCGTCCACTTCGCTGCCCAGGCCCAGACGCTGCCGCACGAATGTCCATGACCCCGCCACCTGGAGCGTCGCCGACACGTAGAGGACCCGGCCGAAGCCAGTGCGAACCCGGTGCCACTGCGGATCCGCACTCAGCTCGATCGGCGCTGAGGAGACCGAGAAGGGATAGCGGCGCGCCGCCACCGCGGCGGTGACTTCCCCGTCCTCGCTGGCGAACACCACCCGGTTCGCCAAGCCCGTCTTCGCGGTCAACCCGGGCAGGAGCTGCTGTGACGGTTCGTCCGTCAGGTACGGTGCGCTCTCCGGCGGTTCCTCGTCCGCTTCCAGTTCGTCGTCGCCGTCGTCCGGGTCCGTTTCATCCGCCGTGTCCGCGGTGTCCACCGGCGCCGGAGAAGTCCCCAGCACATCGCGGGCATCCGCCACCAGTGTCACGGCCTCCTGGGCCAGCAGTCCCATGCGTGAGGTGAGCAGTGCGATACGTTCGCGTTCCCACCACGGAGACTGCCGTACCTCCGGCAGTCCCGTCAGTCGTGCCAGCTCCCGGCCAACCGTCTGAGCCCAGCCGCCCAGCTGCTCAAGACGCCCCACCAGCTGGCGGGCACCGGCCACCGCAACCAATCCTCCATAGGGACTCGCCAATGTCGCCACCCGGCGTCCTGGCTCTCCTCCCACCGCGTCGAACACCCCTTGCGCTGCACGGGGCATCGCCTCGGTCTCCAGCAACCGCTGCCCCTCCCGCAGCAGCCTGGAGAACTCCGAAAGGTCGGCGCGCCGGAAGTCCCGGGCCCACCGTTCCGTGTCCGCGAGCAAGTCCTCCACCGCGCGGATGTCGACCTGCGCTGTCGATGCCACGGTCACCGCCTGTTCCAGCGCGTGTGCCTCATCAGCCACCAACAAGGTTGAATGGTCGAAGGCCCCGACCTGCGTCTGGAGCAGAGCGTGGTTCGCGATCACGAGTCTGTGTCCCGTGACGGCCTCTCCCACGGAGTCCGTCCACGGCGCGAGCGGTGAGCCCGAACCACGGCGATAATCCTCCGTCTCCTGGCTCAGGCTCGCCAGCCACAACGGAAGCACCCCGCCAGACGAAGCCTGTGCGTACTCAACCACGAACGTCGGCAGGTCCTGTGCGTCCACGCTGCGCGCCGACCACAACCGCGCCCGTCCCCGGGCCGTCACCAACCTGCGTACGAACCAGACCAGGATCTCGCGGAACACCACATCGCTGACGAAGCGGGGCCGTCGGGCCTGGCCGCCACCCGCCACCGTGGCCGCATCCACCAATGCGGCCACCAGAGACCGCAACGACACCCGGTTGCGCTGGCCCTTCACTACATCGGCGAGTGGTTCCAGACCGGGCGTCACACGAGCCAGTGCGACCACATCCCCCGCCAGCTGTCCCTGCAGCTGACGGGTGAACGTGGAGACAACCACCCGCCGGTGGGGGTCCGCCGCGAGCCAGTCCAAGGCCACGGCCAACACCGCCAAGCTCTTGCCGGTACCTGTGGGGGCCTCACACAGCCCATCCCGCCCCGCGTCGATCTGATCGCCGAGCCAGCGCGCCATCTCTTGCTGCGCCGAACGCCGTTCCACTTCCCCGCCCTCGGCGACAGCCAGCGCGAGCCTGTACGGATCCGTCCGCCCGCCAGAGCCCAGCAGTCGATCCGGAAGAGTGAGTGCGGCCAGCCCCGGCTTCTTTCCGTCCAGCGAGCGGACGGGCTCTCCGCACTCGCCCAGCGACTCCGCCAGCAGCTCCGCAACGCTCTCATCGTCCACGGCCCCACTCGGCTTCCGGTCCGCCAAGGACGCCACCAAGGACCACGCGGCGGACCCCGCTCCCACGGACGTCACAAGTCGCCACCACGGATCGGACCAGCCAACCGTCTCCTCCGCCGCCGCCTTCACCACCAGTGCGGTCACCCGAGCGTCCACCACGGCGTCATGCAACCGGCCGGTCCGCACCTCGACTCCCACGGACGAGGCCACGTCTCCCAGTCGGTAGGATTCCAACCACGGCCACACCACCTGCGTCAGGTACAAAGCGTCTATCCGCTGGACCCCATCGACAACAGGGACCGTCGCCCGCGAACACTCCGTGTCGAGCCACTTGAAGTCCGCGACCGTCCCGTTGAACGCCACCAGCACATCCGCGTCTCCGAGCCACTCCCGGAAGTCGCCCAACACATCCGCTGCAGAGCGGGCTTGATGCCCGTACTGTGCCAGGGAATTTTTCCCACGGATGAGTGCCTCCCACTCCGGATCCGGGAGCCGTAGCCAGCCCTCGAACTCTGGCGCTTCAGTCACCCATCCTTCATCGGCGGACAGCCGTGCCGCACCGATCTGGTAGATCCGCCTTTCCCCACCCGGATGCCGGGCGTTGGCACGAACCGCGGCCTCGACATCGAAGACCACCGCCCGCAGCGGCCCCGGTTCACGCTGGTCGCCTTCTTCTGGGCCTCCCGCGTCGGCCGCGCACGCCTCGACCATCCCCTGGCGCGTCCTCACGACTCCCAGATGCTCAGCCTTGTGGACCAACCGAATCAGACGTTGTCGACTCGCCCCGGGCCAGAACTCGCGGACGGCCCGCAACAGGGCCTCCGAGTCCATGGCACCGCGTTCCCGCAACAACTCAGCCAACCGGTGGACCAACGCATCCAACACCCGGAGCCCCCTAGCGCTTGCCGAGCGCCAAGTCGACCATATTTGTGACGGGTCGACCAGCGATTCGCGGATCCTCCCCACCTGGTTCGGACAACTGCCCTCTCTTGGTAGCCGGATAACCACGATGGGGCCGTGGCCAGGCGCTCTCCCGGCGGAACACACTCCGGGACGGCGAGCGCTACTGGTGCAAGTGTCTGACCCGTATCCCATGAGGATGAAGGTTTCCGACCCACACCAGCGCCTATGAAGAACACCAGTACGACCCCGCAGGTGGTTGTCCCGCACGGGACAACCACCCCACCACTCATAATGCTGCTCGTCCCGGGCGAGGCGCCCCGGCCGCCCAAGTCGTATCCTCAGAGCGAGGCTCAGTGCCAGATGCTCAAACTAGGGACACACCAGCCTGTCGACAACAGCTTCGCGCGGGTCGCGTTGTGTCTGGCATCCCGCCCTCAGCCCAGGCGAACACCCTGGTAGCCCAAGCAGCCGATCAAGGTGGTAGCAGACCATCGCTCTGGTTGCCGGACGCTCTCCTGACCCCTCTCAGCGTGTCAACAGCCCGCCGGATCTTGTCAGCAGCCTCGGGCGGAACTCCTTCCAGGCGGATCGTAAGCAGCAGGTCGCACACAAGCGCCTGTCGGAGGTACTGAATTTGCAAGTCGCCCAAGGCTCGGTTCAAATTTTGCCGCCTCCCCAATTCAGCAACCAACCTGTCCAGGGCAAGGAAAACCGCGTCGGCCGGATCGCCAGCTGAGCCGTCCAGCCTCTGGGTTCTCCTGGAGAGAGACAGCTCCTCGGATGGCTTCACTTGCGGTTCCTCCTGTGGGTCACAGCGGCATGTCCAGAATCCGCAAACGGAGCACGCATCGTTGCCCTCGCCTTCGCCCTTGACCATGGCGCTTCCCCCCTCTCCGCTGTCGACGCGGCCCTCGGTGGTTAAGTGGGTACCCGGATTGGGGCAACCAGGCAGAGCGGCTGACGCAAGGTCCGGCAGAGGGGTGCCGGGGGTCGAAGGGAATGTCATCAGTAGTGTCCGTCCCAGTACGAAGAAGAACTGGTCCCCGCATCTGCGGGGGTGAACCCCGACCTAGGTGGGCCGGCTGTAGCAAGCCGTCATCGTCCCCGCTTCAGCGGGGGGTAGCTTCAACGAGAGGGAATCGGTCACATGCATCTGCCTCCTGCGGCGACTCCTGCGAAGGGTGACCTCACCCAGAGCGACCTGAGGAAGGTTTCCTTCAACCTGCCCACCTCGGTCGCGAGAATGTAATGCCCTTCTCGCGACCGAGGTGGGCCCGGCCTGCAACAGCCGGACCCACCTCGGTCGTTTCCTAAACTCGCGCGATCCACGGTCGTCACCGCGAGCAGACCCGATCGGCTCCGCGTAGTCCGCCCGGGATTCAGCGTTCACCGAGTCGGCCTCATGCCTGGCCAGACCACATCGCCCCACGACCAGCAGTATGGCTTTAACAGCGGTTCCAAACCCGAAACGGCTCCGGCAACCACCGGAACAATCGCGCGCAGCGCAACACATCAGGAGGCCCTGAGGCTATCGGTGCGGCACGTGCCTGGTTCCGGTCGCGTGGGTCGTCGCGGACGATGCCGGCGTCCCATGTGGCGCGGTTCAGCAGGTGCTGCATGCCATCTGGGGTGGCCTCTCCGACCCATTCGGCGATCGTCCAGCAGTTCTTGCGGGGAAGGCCCGAGAGCGGGCCGAGCGCCAACCGCCGTATCCCGCGGCGGGGTTCAACCCGGCGAACCGGCCCGCGATCTTGTCCATCAGGCCCTCGCATGCGTTCTGCCGACGGGCAGGTTCTACGCTGTGGCCTGTGGCCACCGCGTGCCCGCACCGACCCCGCCGGTGTGATCAGGATCCACCGCTGGAGTATCAGTCCAGAAAGATTCCGGCGAGGCGTGGCAGGCGGCGGCGCATCTCATCGCCGTCGGCGACGTCCCACCGAGTTCCGGCAGGCTCGGTGACAGCGCTGAGCGGGCCGGCTTCCGGGGAAGCCTCCAGCGCCTCGCTGAGCCCGTCCGCCGCACCGGTGAGACGTTGGTACGCCCGGTGGGCCACCTGGTTGAAGTCCTCGTTCCCGATGAGCACGTCCCCGCCGTCCCGTACAGCCGGATGGGCAGCGAGAGAGTCCGGATCGGCGAGCGCGCGCTCGTACCAGTGGCGGCCGAGCGAGATGAGACCCTCACGGAAGTCCATGAACCCGTCGTCGGACCACCAGCCTTCGATGAGGAACGCCGCCACCCACAGGTCGTACCGGTCAGCATGGTCGCGCAGCTGCCACTGACGCAGGGAAACTGGACGATCTCGTCAGGCGTGCGGCTCACAAGCCGCTCCTCGCACGCGCGCTCGATCGTGTTGCGCCGATCGTCGAAGTCCGGTTCCAGCGCGTCGACCTCGGCGCATGCCTCGTCTGTCAGGGCCCAGAACTCCTCGGCATCCATCACGGCCCGAGTATGCCAGGCGCTTCGAAACCCCACGCCTGCGGCACAACCGACGCCAGACCAGCACACCGCCGGACAACGGCCATGCACCCATGGTGGCGCCCCGGCGCCACCCAAGGGCCGCGCTCGGAGGGAGGGCCGGCCGGCTTCAGCCGCGCGTCAGATCGCTCAGCGCTGCTCCAGTGGACCTTCCGCGCAGTCCGGCGGCCAGCTGTGTCCTGCGGGTGATGCCGAGTTTCCGGTAGGTGTTGGTCAGATGCGTCTCCACGGTGCGGCGGGAGAGGTGCAGCAAGGCGCATATCTCCGCGTTGGTCAAACCTTGGACTGCGAGGTCGGTGATGCGGTGTTCCGTGGGGGTGAGCGCCGGAGAGAATGGCGTCCGGTCGGCACGGAGTCGTCCGTTGTGTTCACTGAGTACCTGTTCGATGCCGGCCATGAGCCGCGGCGTCGGTTCGGGAGTTTCACTCCGCGTCGGCCGCGTCAGGGACCGGGCACGGTGAAGCGCTTCCATGAGTGTGGCCTGGCCCTTGGTTGTCTGACCGTGGGTGATCTGTACGCGGCCGAGGTCGGTCAGTGCTTCGATCAGCTCTGTCGGGGCCGGTGCGGTGCGCAGGATACTCACCGCTTGGAGCATCGTGTCCAGGCGGCGGTGGCCTTCCATGGTGATGCCGTGGCAGTGCAGGGCGGCGCCGATGACGCGTGGTGTGCCCCAGGCATGGGCGTGGCGGAGGTTCTCCTCGGCCAGTCCGCGCGCTTCGGGGTGGCGACCGAGGTGGGTGAGGGCGATGGCGGCTCCCGCGCGCCAGGGTTGTCTGACGGGATTGACGAAGTGCTGGTTTGTCGGAGTGGCACCGCAGGCGAGATAGGTACTGAGGGCTCTGTCCCATTGGCGTGCGCCGAGGTGCAGACCCGCTTGCATGTACAGCGCTTCGTCCCAGGTCCAGGCGGCGTGGTCCGGTCGTGGGCCGAGTGACTCCAGCTGTTGCCAGGCGCGCTCGGGGCTGCCGAGTTCGTGCCATGCGTGGGCTGTCAGTGCGCGGAGGTACGGCAGGCGTACGGCGGGGTCCTGGACCGACTCCAGTATGGGGGTCGTGTAGTCGATGAGTTGCTGAAAGCGGCCGAGTTGCCGGTACCCGGCGGCGCGAGCGGCTATGAGGTGCTGCTGGGCATAGTTGGTGGGGTCCACGAGGTGCGGCGAGGTGGGGAGTTCGCGTTCGATCAGGGCGCGGGCTTGGTCCGGTTGGTCGGCCCATCCGAGTACGGCCGCGGCGATGGAGGCGAAGCCCGGGCGCAGCTGTGGGTCGACGGGGCGGTCGAGACGAGAAGTGATGCGCTGGGTGGCGGTGTGGGCGTCGATTCGTCCGATGGCGGCTTCGCGCATCGTGTCCAGGGCACAGGCGAAGGGTTCCACGGACGCCGGGGCGGTTTCCATCAGCTCGCGTATTGCGTGGGCTGTGCGGGGCCATCCATGGGGGTCCTGGGTGGCGAGGGCGGCGCTGGCGGCCCGCGCTACCGCGCGTTTGTCACCCGCCAGGGTGTGGCCGGATTCTTCGAGGGTCGAAAAAGTGCCGCGAGGGCGGTGTTGTGCGGCGAGGGCGCCGCTCAGGGCCGCCCAGACGGAGTAGGGGTCGTGGCAGTCGGCCTTCTGCAGGCTTTCGCGAAGGCGGCGGGTACCGGCCTGGGGGAGGTCGAGCATTTCGAGCGAGCTGAGGCGCAGGGTGAGAGCACAGTGGTGAGCGGGGTCGACCGGTCCGGACAGAACATGCCGCAGGATCGCGGCGGCATGTGCGAGGTCGCCGGCGCGCAGGGCATGTTCGGCTGCCTCCTCCAGAGCGTGGAGGGTCCAGAGTTCGCCTGCAGGGGGGATCTGAAGGAGGATTCGGGCGATGTCGGGGGCCGGGCCGCCGTTCTCGTGGAGGGCGCGGGCGAGCCGGTACCGGAACTGCGTGAGCTCATGGTCCTCAGCGGATGCGCGGACGGCTTCGCGCACCGGAGCGGGGGTGAGCAGGGCCATGAGATCTTCGATGTGGTGGGGGGTCACCTGACCTGCTGGGATGCCCGCGACAGTGGCGATCAGCGGCCTGTCACACCGGGGAGTCACCATCGCACTGAGGGCAAGGGCGATCGGGCGGCGATCGGGGGACGCGGGGCTGTTCAACCAGCGGGAAAGAGCGGCGTGGTAGCGGGCGTCGGCGGCCAGATCGTCGGGGTCTCCGGTGACCGGCCCGTCGGGCAGGGCGTGCAGCAGGCTGGGATTGCCGGCGCCCATGGCGGTGGCCCGGTCGGCGTGGGAGCCGTGCAGGCCCTTGTCCGCGAGGAGCTTGCCGACCGCTTCGGGGCCGAGCCGGGGTAGAGGGATGTCACTGCCGGAGTCCGGGTGCAGCTCTGGGCCGGCGAGGGGTGGGAACGGGGTCGAGCGGCGCTCGGGGCCGGTGCATGCGGTGAGCAGGAGCAGGAGGGGAAGGCGAGCGAGGCGATGGGAGAGATAGGCGATCCACCGGAGTGACGCGGCATCGGCGTAGTGGATGTCGTCCACCGCGAGCAGCAGCGGCTGCCGTGCCGCAAGGGATGCGAGGCATTCGGTGAGACGGTGGAACAGCAACTGCTCTTCGGTGGGCGGCAGTTCGCCGAAGGGGAGCCACTCGGCTCCGGGGAACAGTCGGCGGCCCAGCGAGTGGGCATACCGTGCCTCTCCTGGTCCGCAATGGGTCGGCAGGGTGTGCATCCGGCCCGCCGCCGACTCCCGCCGGACGACTTCCGCCAGAAGGGCGCTGCGCCCTGTGCCCGTGTCTCCGTGCAACAGCAGCCACCGGCCTTCGCCCGCCCGCGCCAGGTCGGCGGAGCGCGCGGCTTCCGCCAGGGCATGGTCCCGTTCCCGTAGGCGCTTCACCAGGTTCCTCTCGTCACTTCATTCGCATGATTTCGGACATCGTCTGTACCGCGGGGCAGCCATGCCCGAGTGAGATGACGGTGCCGCAGGCACCTGGGTTCACCTGGACAGCGCGCTGTCCGGACCGGCACACCGTTCGGCGCCGAACAGGGCTCCCAGCAGGGACAGCACCGGCGTGTGGACGGAACCGACGCGGTTCCGCCGGGCATGGCACGTCGCCGAAGCACCTTCCGGCCACAGGCACGTCGGATGCCCGGCGCGGTTCCGCGCGATGAGAGCGGGAGGAGGGGCGACATCAGGCCTGCGGTCTTCCACGATGCTCTGCGGCAGGCCCGAAAAGAATGATCATTTACATCACCGCCGGACGCGGCACCGCTGCGATCCGGTCACCTCAGGGGCCAGGCCCCGTCTCCGAGGACGGTCCTATGACCTACGCACGAAACCCCCTTTCCGCCGCCCGCCGGCGGTCCGCTTCTCCACGCCGCCGAGCCGCTCTGGGTGCTGTGGCGGCGGTGGCCGGTATGGCCTCCCTGGCGATGCCGCTCTCCGCGTCCGCGGCGGTTCAGCCGAGCACCCCGGCAGGTACACAGCCGGGTATCCAGCCGGCCGGTCACGGCCGGGCGCTCCTCCAGCAGGGTCTGGACGACATCGTCACGGACGGGGTGGTCGGCGCCCAGGGCACCCTGGTGCACGGCGCGAGCCGGTTCCACGCACGCAGCGGAACCGCCGAACTCGGCACCGGTCGGCCGGTGCCGCACCAGGGCCACTTCCGGATGGGCAGCAACACCAAGACGTTCGTCGCCACCGTCGTACTCCAGCTCGTCGGTGAGGGGCGGATGAGGCTGGACGACACCGTCGACCACTGGCTGCCCGGGGTGGTCGCGGGCAACGGCCACGACGGCAGGCGGATCACCGTACGACAGCTGCTCCAGCACACCAGCGGCCTGCCCGACTACGACGACAAGCTGCCCGGTCTCGCCGACCCGGAGGGTTTCCGGAAGCACCGCTTCGACCACTACCGGCCAGGCGATCTGATAGCCCTGGCTCTGCGTGATCGTCCCCACTTCGAGCCGGGCAAGGGCTGGGGATACTCCAGCACCGGCTACATCCTCGCCGGAATGATCATCGAGAAGGCGACCGGCAACCACTGGAGCGAGGAGGTCCGCTCCCGGATCACCGAACCGCTGGGCCTCAAGCACACCTACTCTCCCGGCAGGCTCACCGGCCTGCCCCGGCCACACACCAGGGCCTACCAGCAGTTCACCTCCCAGGGAGTGCTGATCGACAGCACCGAGATGAGCGTCACCTACGGCGGCGCGGCAGGTGACATGATCACACCTCGAACGATCTCGCGCGCTTCTGGCAGGCCCTGCTCGGCGGCGGGCTCCTCAAGCCCGAGCAGCTCACCGAGATGCAGAAGACGGTGCCCGCCGACGCCGGGGGCCGGCCGGTGACCGACCACGCGGGACTCGGCGTCTTCCGCACCCCCCTCAGCTGCGGCGGCGACTCCTGGGGCCACGGCGGAATCACCATCGGCCACCTCAACAACAACGGCTTCACCGACAAGGGCAAACGGGGCGTCATCCTGATGCGCTCCACCAACCTCGCCCAGACGCACCGCGATGCCCGCACCGAGAAGCTCGTCAACGACACCCTGTGCAAGATCCGCCGGACCCCGGCGGCCCACGAAGGGGATTCATGAAGAACAACAGGTCCGCAAACGCGCTGTCCCGCAGGGCGGTGGGACGTGCCGCTGCGGCGGCCGTACTGTCGGCCGCCGCGCTGACGGGAGGCATCGCGCCGACCGCCCAGGCGGCTCCGGCTTCCGCGCCCACCACCGGCACCGCCCCGGCTGCGATCGATCCGGCAGCCCGCCTGGCCGGGCTGCGGGCGGTCGTGGACAACGGTACGGCGACGTGGAGCACAGCCCGGATCGTCGAGGACGGCCGGACCGTGTGGAAGGGCGCAGCCGGTGTCTCGAACCGGCGCAACGGCGCGCCGGTCGATCCGAACGGCCGGTTCCGCATCGGGAGCGTCACCAAGATGTTCACCGCCACTGTGGTGCTCCAGCTGGTCGGTGAAGGCCGGCTCGGACTGGACGACCCGGTGGCATCCCATCTGCCCGGAGTGGTCCCCGGCGGGGACCACATCACCGTCCGTCAGCTCCTGAACCACACCAGCGGTCTGTACAACTACACCGACCTCCCCGCGTTCAATCCGCCGGTGGCGGAGTGGGTGAGCACCGGCCGCTGGAGGACCCACACCGCGGCAGGGATCGTCGCCGATGCGGTGAAGCATCCGCCGTACTTCGCCCCGGGGCGGGGCTGGATGTACTCCAACACCAACTACCTGCTGGCCGGCATGGTGATCGAGAAGGTGACCGGCCGGACCTGGAACAGCGAGGTGGAGCGGCGCATCGCCGGTCCGCTGGGCCTGCGGAACACGTTCATGCCCCGTACCTCGCCCTTCCTCGGAGGTGTCCACGCCCGCAACTACACCAAGCTCCCGTCCGGGCCCGTGGACATCACACTCCTCAACCCCTCCGAGGCCGGTGCCGGCGGTGCCGGCGTGTCCACAACCGCCGACCTGGCCCGCTTCCACTCCGCCCTGTTCACGGGCAAGCTCCTCCGCCCGGCCGAACTGGCCGAGATGAAGCGCACCGTCTCCACCGGCCCCGACGCCGCCCCCGGCACCCCCCGTGTCGGCTACGGCCTGGGGATCCAGCGCATCGACTGGCTCGACGGCCTGGGCTGCGGCGAGGTCTGGGGCCACACCGGGGGCATCTACGGCGCCGCCACCCTCCTGTTCGGCGACGCGGACGGCGACCGTCAGGCCGCCATGTCGTCGAGCCCTCTGGAGGACCGCGACGCCAACACGGTGATCACGGAGATGACCAAGGCCGGCGCCTGCCGCGCCACCGGACCGGCGGCGTAGGTCCTGACGGCGTCGGTACCGCAGAGGGTGGCGACCAGCCGCCCCGCCCGCATGCGCACCCAGCCACGGCGGCAGCGATCCGGCATCGCTCGGGCGCCCACCGCAAGCACGTCACCGGCTGCCGCCGCATCAAGTCCGCGGACACCCTCGGGGGGGCACCGAGTCCGGCCGGAGGGGTCCCGGACGGGTCGGCTCGGAGGCCGCCCGAGAGGCGACCGGATTCCGCTCCGTGGTCGGGTGCCGTCTGCGCCGGAGGGACCAGTTCAGGGCGTGGGTCAGGGGGCCGTCTCGGTGGACTCGACGATCGTGCGGGCCCACCGGCACGCGGCCGGGGCCCGTGAGAAGAGGCCCCGGCCGGTGAGCCACCTGAAGCAGTGGCGTGGCGTCGCCACCCGCTACGAGCAGACCTCGACTATCCCTCAGACGGGCAGCCGGGGTCAGTGTCCCGCCGCTGCGGCGGGTCGGCGGCGGTGGTCCCGTCGTCGATGAGATGGACGAGGTTCACACACGCGCGGGCCATGGCGTCCGGTTCCACGCGGTCGCCCGGGATGCCGCGCAGCAGGAACCCGCTGCTGAGGGCCAGCACAGAAGAGGCGATCAGCATGGCCTCGTCGCTGCTGACACGGCGCTGGGACGGGCTGTCCGAGACGGGGCGGTCGGCGAAGAGCGAGGTCAGGGCGGAGCGTTGCAGGTGTTGCAAGCGCAGGGACTGCCGACGGAAGAACTCGTCGTCCAGGCAGAGCAGCACCAGCAGAACTTCGAGCCGGGCTGCCTCACGAAAGTCGTCGCCGACACCGACGGCGGCGATCCGTCGGGCGTACAGGTCGAGAAGGCCAGGGAGGGCCGCATCGGTCTGTCCGAGCCGGTCGATGTCCTTGATGTGCTCGTGAACACCTTCCTCGATGACCGCGAGAATCAGGTCGCGCTTGCTGCCGAAGATGGAGTAGACGGCACCAGTGGTCAGGTCGGCGGCTGCGGCGATGGCGTCGACAGGGACGCTCGTACCCTGGGTGGCGAGGAGATGGCGGGCCGATGTCAGGAGCGCGCGGCGGTTGTGTTCCCGTTGTTCGGCGCGGTTGCGGCGCATGAGGTTCCCTGTGATCTGGACGTCGTGCGGGTGACCGCCGATGGGTATCCGCTCCGAGATTACAGGCACCGAGCGGCGGTGAAGGCCACGTCCATCTGTACCGCGGTGAGTTCCCGCAGAGCGAGGCCGGGGCCGGGGAAGTCCCGCTGCTTCTGTGAGCACCGGCGGACGAACCACGCCCGCAGCCGTCGTCTCATGTGCCGGGCGTCGACGCCGGGACCCTCCAGGAGCTGGAGCAGCATGCCGCCGGCGCGCAGGGGGAAGGCGTAGGTCGTCCAGAGGACACCGAACTGCTCTGCCACGGTTGCCTCGCGGCCGGCGACCGGTTCGGTGGCCGTCCGGCGGTAGGCCCGAGCGGTCCGCTGGGCGAGTTCCAGGTTCTCGGCCACAGCGGCGGCGTAGGGGGAATGCCCCGGGAGACCGTCACGCGTGTGCCGGACCACCTCCGCCAGGAAATCCCCGTCGCGTTCGAGCCGGTCCGCCGCCCGGCCGAGGAGCCGGGCGTAGCGGTGGCCGCTGCCGTGTGTCTCCTGGAACCGGGGGGAATGCCACATGGGCGTCTCCGGCAGGATGCCCAGCGCTCCATGGCGGGCGGCGTAGTGGATGCTGGATGCGCCGGGCACCAACTGCTCGCCGGGAGCGGGGGTCCCGAGCTCAGGCAGAAGGTAGGCACCCCTGCCGAGAGGTGTCCCCCCGCCGTCGGCCGGGGCGGCGTGGAACGGGAAACCACGACTCTCGATGGCCTTGTCGATTCCTGATACCAGTTCCGGGACGTCACGGTTCATCATGAAGTGGAAGCCGGTGAAGTCGGAGCTGTGCAGGGTGTAGACGAGCTTCGGCTTCAGCTCATCGATCACCGCCATCAGCTGCCGTGTCTCCGGGAGCGGGCTGTCGAAGCCTCCCTCGACGGGGAACGTCCATTCCACCTGGTTCCGGAAGGCGGGACGGTAGAACCTTCCGTAGTAGTTCTGGATGGTGTACGGGCCGCCGTACCATTTCTGACCCAGGTCCATCGCGTCGGGGTCCATACAGGGGACGATGTGCCAGGTCACATCGAGCCCTTCGGCGAGCTCGGGATGACGGGCCGCCAGGCGCGCCAGGTGGAGCGCGGTGAGGAACCCGGTGGGTTCGTTCGGATGCGGACCGCCGAGTACCAGGGCGTTGTTCCGCCCCGCACCGACGGAGATCATCAGAATGTCCCGCCCCGCCCGGGAGGTGCCCACGGTGCGCAGCTCGGTCCGCCGCGGGTGGTCGCGTCCCACAGCCCGGACGCCGCGGTGCAGTTCGCTCAGTGTTGGATAGCGGCGTATGTCCGGGATCCCGGCTTCCCAGTTCAGCCCGGTCGGGTGGGGCCCGCTCGCGGCGCGGGCGTTCCCACCGGTGGTGAATCCCGCGATGGACGCGCCGGCCACGGCCGTGCCCAGTGCTCCGGTGGTGCGGAGGAAGGTGCGCCGGCTCGCCTTTCGCCCGTGGTGGCCTGCGGCGTCGCCGGTCATCGGCGTCTTGTCCATGGCTCGCTCCTGTCAGGGATGCAGCTCCATTCGATAACATCATTATTTGCATAATGGCATTATCGAATCAAGCGGGAGGGGGTGTCCGCCGCGAGGTTCTGGGAGGGTGTGGGCGGGTCATCCCGTGGAGCGATCGGCCGGTGCTCCGCACCGCGGGCGTTCACAACGGCATGCCGGCGAGAAGCGGTCGCCGAGTGTCAGGTTCGTACTCTCTTCCCGGTGGTGGCACGGGTGGAGCGGTAGGCCGGGGAGAGACTCCGGTGTGGCGGGTGGAGTGCGGGCGGAAGGTGACGGGGGAGCCCGGCGTGCGGCCCCCGTTCTCCGGCCCCCTCACCTACTCCGCGACCGCCGACCGGGACGGAGCACCCGACCTCGTACGGCGGGCCGCGACGGTGATCGTCATCGCGGGTGACAAGGTCCCGTCGGTCCATCTGCACGCCGTCAACGCCGGGACCGAGGAGATCTCCGGGGTACTGGAGGGCGCCCGCGGTCGCCGCGTGCTCCTGTGCGGCCCAGCCGGTCCACGGCCACGCCGGGGACGCCGTCGTACCGTCCCCGCTCGCCCCCGAGCCAGGGGCCGACTTCGGGCGGGTCATCGGGCGGTCGCGCCCGAGACCTCCCAGTCGTCGGCCCAGGCCATGACATACCCGCACGTTGTCACGCTGACGCTCCGGAGAGCTGGTGGCGGCGTCCGGCCGTCAGGCGGCGGTGCTCACCCGCCGCTGAGGGAGCAGCCGGTGGCCGTGCCGTCGGCGGGCCGGGGCACGGTGCCGCCGAGCGGCGGGGTGGTGCCGCGGGTGGTCCAGGCGACCAGGGCGTCGAAGGCCGCGGTGAAGCAGGGCTGCATGGGCCGGACGGTCGTGGGCGCGAGGTCGCGGAATCCGTCGGTGTGGGTGCCGCCCTGGATCCGGTAGTACCGGTGGA
Organism: Streptomyces sp. NPDC057638; assembly: GCF_042800315.1. Classification (NCBI taxonomy): domain Bacteria; kingdom Bacillati; phylum Actinomycetota; class Actinomycetes; order Kitasatosporales; family Streptomycetaceae; genus Streptomyces; species Streptomyces sp. NPDC057638. The sequence continues at coordinate 36,524 of NZ_JBHVHF010000001.1, read as the reverse complement.
GGGCGCCCCGGCCGGAGCCGTCGACCATCCGGCTGTAGACGTCGCCGTTGCGGCTGATGGGCAGCAGGACGTCCAGGGTGCCCTGGAGCGAGATCAGCGGTCGGGCGATGCGGCCCGTCAGCGCGGTCCGCTCCACCGCGTCGTGGACGCTGTCCGGCCGGGAGCCGTAGTCGTAGTCGGTGTCGCAGCCCGCTCCCGTTCCCTCGGGGCAGAACGGTGTGCCCCCCTGTACGGCACCGTCGTACTCGGGGTCGAACTCCTCGCGTACGGTGCGCTGGAGCGCGTCCCACAGGTTCAGGTAGTGGGCCTTCCAGAGCGCTTCGGAGCCCTTGGGGTAGCCCGCCGCGTACATGGCGTCGGCGGCGCCCGGCTCCTGGCGCTCCCAGCGGGGATAGGCGCGCAGGGCGGGCGGCAGATTGGTCAGCAGGCCGGGCTGGTCGCGGGTGAGGAGCAGACCGTTCCAGTCGATACCGCCCGCGTAGAGGCGCGGGAAGTGTTCGAGCTGGCGGCGGACCAGGAATCCGGCGGCGGAGAGGCCGGTGGCGTACGTCCGCGCGGGCGGGCGGCCGTAGTACCGGGCGGCCACCTTCTTCGCGGCGAGCGTCAGCTGGGCGAGGCGGAGGTTCCACTCCACGACCGCATCGCCCGGTTTCACTCCGTCCCGGTGCAGTTCGAGGCCGGTGTTTCCCTTGTCCGTGGCGGCGTAGGCGAAGCCCCTCGCCAGGACGTGGTCACTGATGATCCGGTCGTTCGCGTACTGGCGCCGGACGCCGGGCGGTCCCGCGACGACCAGCCCGCCGTTCCAGCGCTCGGGCAGCCGGATCACGAACTGGCTGTCGTGGTTCCAGCCGTGGTTGGTGTTGGTGGTGGACGTGTCCGGGAAGTAGCCGTCGAGCTGGATACCCGGCACCCCGGAGGGGTTGACGGTGCCGGACGCCTGGAGTCCGGCGTAGTCCGCCGGGTTGGTGAGGCCGAGCGGGAGCAGCCCGGCTGTGGTCAGATCGTCAGGGCAGTGGGCGACCACGTGCACCGCGCCGGGCACGCGCAGCCGCTCCCCGGCGCAGTCGGTGCCCGTGGCACCCGCTCCCGCTGCGGGCAGCAGCCCGGCCGTCAGCAGTGTGGCCGCGAGGGTGACGAGACGTCGCCGGTACGTCGTACGGGACATGACGGGACTCCTCCTGAGAGTGGTGCGGCAGTGGGACTGCGGCAGAACGTAAGCCGCCCCGCGGGAGGGCGGGGAGTGCCGGACGGCCGGTCCTCGCGGCGTCCGGCACCCCCGGGCCGCGGCCGGCACGGTGCCCCCGTGCCGATCGGCACATGACCTGTGGCCATATCCGCGTCCGGACTGCGGCCGGGGGCCGCGGTCCCGTAACGTCCGGTCCCGTACGGCCGGACGTTACGGGACCGGACCTACGACGGCCGGTCCCGGTGTCCGGCCCCGTGACACCCCGTGCAGCCGTGAACGGAGGAGGAGACCATGACGGCGCCGCCGGCCGCCGTGCCGTGGATTCCGCCCGTGCTCTACGCGGCGGTCCTGGCCGGCGGGCTCTACCACACCGCCGTATCGGACGGGCCCGTCCATCCCGGGCGCACCGCGGGCTTCGTGGCGGGGCTGCTCCTGCTGCTCGCCCTCGAAGCCTTCGAGCGGAGGCACCGGCCGTCGGGGACCGCGAACGGGACCGGGCCCGCAGCGGTCCTGCTGCTGGCCGCCCGTCTCGTCCTGTTCGCGGGTGTCGCCGCGCTGGACGGTTCGGGAGTCTCCCGGGCCCTGTTCCTCCTGGTGCCGTTCACCGCCCGGCTCGCGCTCGGCCCGCGGGCCGGGCTGGTGTCCGGTGCCGGGTGCGTCGCCCTGCTGATCGGCGGCTACACGGTGTCGGTGCCCCGCTGGTGGCTGCGGGCCGAGTACGTCTCCGATCTGCTGATGCTCGGCCTGGGGCTGGCGCTGGCCCTGTCGATGGCCTCGGTCGCCGTGCGGGAGCAGCGGGGGCGGACGGAGCTGGCGGGGGTACTGGCCGAGCTGGAGGGCGCCCACGAGCGGCTGTCACGGTACGCCCTGCGGGTGGCGGAGCTGTCCGCGGCCGACGAGCGCAACCGGGTCGCCCGGGAGATCCACGACAGCCTGGGCCACCATCTCACCGCGATCGGCATCCAGTTGGAGAAGGCGGAGGTCTTCCGGGACCGCGATCCGGAGGTCGCGGCCCGCGCGGTGGCGGACGCCCGCTGGTCGGCCGGGCGGGCGCTGACGGAGGTCCGGGAGTCCGTCGGGGCGCTGCGCGGGGCCCGGCCCTTCTCCCTCAACCGGGCGCTCGCCGATCTGACCCGCCGTCTCGGTGACGACCGGCTGACCGTGACCCTCCGTATCACCGGGGACGAGGCCGGGTACGACGCCGGTTCGCTCACCGCGCTGTACCGGTCGGCGCAGGAGGCGCTCACCAATGCTTGCCGGCACGGGAGGGCGACCCGTATCGACGTCACGGCCGCCTTAGGCGAGTCGGCGGCCCGGCTGACGGTCGCCGACAACGGGCGGGGCTTCACCACCGCGCCGCCCTCGCCGTCCGCGCGGCGGCCCGGCTCCGGCCTCGGGTCCGGCTCCGGGCTCCACGGAATGCGCGAGCGCGTCGAACTCCTCGGCGGGCGAGTGGACATCGACGGCCGTCCGGCTTCCGGGGCGTCGCCGGGCGGTGCGGTGGTCACCGTCATCATCCCGCGCGAGCGGCCCGCTCCGGGGAGCGCCGGATGAGCGGCGCGGGCCCCGACGGGGCGGCGCCCGCCGGGGACGGGCACGACGGCGACGAGGCCGCCGGGACGGACGTCGTACGGGTCCTGGTCGTCGACGACCAGGAGCTGGTCCGGGAGGGGATCGCCTCCCTGCTGGGCGTCCAGCCGGGTGTCGCCGTGGTGGCCACCGCGTGCGACGGGCCGGGGGCGGTGGCGGCCGCCGTCCTGCACCGGCCGGACGTCGCCCTGGTCGACGTCCGGATGCCGGGGATGGACGGCATCGGGACCGCCGCCGCACTCGCGGCGCGGGTGCCCTCCTGCCGGGTCGTCATGCTGACCACCTTCGACGACGGGGACTACGTCGCCGGGGCGCTCCGGGCCGGGGCCGTCGGCTATCTGCTCAAGAACCTGCCCTCCACCGAACTCGCCCGTTCGGTACGCCTCGCCAAGGCCGGCATCGCCCAGCTCGACGCCTCGGTACTGGCGGGTCTCACCGCCGCCCCGGCCACCGCTCCCGCCCCCGGTCCGGCACCGCACGAGCCCCCCGCGCTGCCCGACGGGGCGCTGACCGAACGCGAGGTGCAGGTCCTGCGCCTGATCGCCGCGGGCTCGACCAACCGGGAGATCGCCACCCGGCTCTTCCTCAGCGAGGGCACCGTCAAGAACCACGTCTCCCGCATCCTCGGCCGCCTCGGCCTGCGCGACCGCACCCAGGCCGCGCTGTACGCCCGGGACCAGGGCCTGTTGTGACCGGTGGGGCGACGCGGTCCGCCCTGGCCCTCGCTTTGCGATCACTCAGCTCGCCGGCAGCCACCATGAGCACCCGGTTCCAGGAAGCGTTCGCCGTCACAGATATGCGCCTTGGGCCCTTCGCCCCGCACCATGAGGTTGACCTCGGATCCGATCTCTGTGACCACGATGGTCACAGTGTCACCACCGAGCACGACCCCGAAGCCCCCGCCGGCCTCGCTCGTTTGCGGCTCATCGATCCGGAACACTTCGGCGACCGCTTCGGCGACGGACGGATCCCGGGTGGTCAGAAGCCACGAGGAGAGGGAGGAGGGGTGATCTGCTCGGGGGCGGAGAGGATCCGCCGGGCAACCCTCCGGATGACGGTGGAGGCGTGAGGGTGCAGGGCTCAGCGGTCCACGGTGGCATGGGGCCAGGCGTATGAACTCGTAGCCGTAGGACGGCTTGGCCTTGACCCGGCCCTTCTGCCGGGCCTTGATGATCGCCTCGCGGTTGCGGCACTGGATGGCGCGCAGTTCCATCTGCGCGCCCCAGGCTTCCCTGGTGAAGCGGTTCTCGTCGTTCGGGCCGTCCCAGACCGTCATGGCCGTAGGTCAGGAGCAGCGTGCCGGTATCCCGCATCTTGCAGACGGTGTCCAGGCAGTCCACGAGGCCCTAGCCCAGCCGGTCCACGGCCGCGCCCGCGATGCCGTCGTACGGTCCCCGCTCACCCCGCAGCCAGAGGCCAGGCCTCGGGCAGGTCATCGGGTCGGTCGCGCCCGAGACCTCCCAGTCGTCGGCCCAGGCCATGACGTGCCCGCCGATGGAGTCGACCACGGCGAGCACCTTGTCACGCTGGCGCTCCGAGGAACTGGTGGGGCGGACATCCGGCGGAGGCGACGGGGCATCGACCACCACCGCCATAGGGACGTTCGATCATGTTTCGAGCCGTCACCAGGCATTCCGCGGCCTCCGCCGGTCTGTACTCAACCGCGGTACGTCTCCAGCAGCCGCCGCAAAGGACACACCGTAGTCGGACTCGGCCGTCTATGGGTCTGATCGACAAGCGGGAGCGTACGAGGGTGCAGGGCAGGCCGGGGTGGCCAGGCCGCCCGTCCACTCGCCGCCTCCGGACGCGTACGCTTCCTGCTCTTCGGCCCGCACGAGGGCGGTCCCGACCCAGGGCAGCTTGCCCCGGGACCACGGAGCCGGAGCACCCGGGAGGATGTCAGTCCGCGTGGATCAGCCGGCCGTGGGAGATGAGTGAGGACGATCGCTTGAGACTCCGTGACCGGAGACTGACGCTGTACGCGGTGACGCCGGGGAGTGCCGCCAGGCCCGTGGTCAGGTAGCGGTACAGGTCCTCGGTGTCCCGGCAGATGAGAATGGCCACCATGTTGTTCTCGCCGGTGATGGCCCCGGCGAAGGCGATCTCGGGGTGTGCGGTGATTTCCTCGCCCGCGCGGTGCAGGAACGCGGGGGCGACGCGCAGCCACAGTGTGGCGGTGACGTGGAATCCGAGGCGTTCGGGCAGCAGCTCGATGTCGTAGAAGATCGTGCCGGATCCCTCCAGAGCCTCCAGGCGCCGCGCCACACGGTGTGTGGACCAGCCGGTGAGCTCGGCGAGGCGGGTGTGACCGACGCGGCCGTCATCAGCGAGCGCCTCCAGGAGCGGGGAGTCCTCCTCGGCCGGCACGACCGGCTCACCGGTCGGAGCCGGGGGGCGTCCGGCGGACAGCTTCCGGATCTGCTCGTCGCTCAGCGCGCCGCCGTGCCCGGTCCAGGCGGCGTTCCGCCCGCCGAAGCCGTGCAGCACCAGGTCGACCTGGAGATCGATCACCGCGGCGGAGCTGTGGAGCCGGCGCAGCAGGAGCTGATCGCGCTCGGCTTCGAGCGGGGAGCGGATCGCGCACACGATCTCGGCCCCGCCGGTGGTGAGGTGGGCGTAGGCGACTTCCGGTTGCTGGACCAGGGAGTGGGCCAGCGGGCCGACGCTGTCAGGGCGGCAGCGGATACGGGCGATCCACTGGGCCCGTCCCCCCACGACCGGATTCACCAGGCCGACGACATTCATCGCGCCGGCCCGGCGCAGGGCGCGGAACCGGCGGGCCACCGTCTGCTCGGACACGCCGACGACCTCGCCGATGCGGTGGAAGGCCGCCCTGGGGACCACCTGAAGCGCATGGAGGATATCGACGTCGATTTGATCGACCATGGAGGAAGTATGCACACCAGCATCTGCTGATGGGGGTTTATTCGGGTTATGGGGGTTCTCCTTGGAGATGGAGCCCCTTGTCTTCGATTCTTGCACAGACGCCCGACGACCGAGGCAGCCCTTCCTGCGCCGCGCCCCTCACACAGGCCAGGACCCAGGTCCGAAGCGCCCGCGGCACGCTCTCCACCGTGCCGCCCCTCCCGTCCCTGCCCCCCTCCTTGAGGTCGCTCCTTCGATGCCCCAGACAGTCCGTACCCTTCCCGGTACCTCCGAGCCCGACCCGAACGGTCCGAACGATGCGCAGCGCTGGAAGGCGCTGGTCTTCATCGCCCTCGCGCAGCTGATGGTGGTCCTGGACGCGACGATCGTGAACATCGCGCTCCCCACCGCCCAGCAGGACCTGGGCATATCCGACGGCAACCGCCAGTGGGTCATCACGGCCTACGCCCTGGCCTTCGGCGGTCTGCTGCTGTTCGGCGGCCGGATCGCCGACATCTGGGGCCGCCGTCGCACCTTCGTCGCCGGACTCGTGGGCTTCGCCGTCGCCTCCGCGCTCGGCGGCGCGGCCACCAGCGAGGCGATGATGCTCGGCTCCCGCGCCCTCCAGGGCGTCTTCGGCGCGCTGCTCGCCCCGGCCGCGCTCTCGCTGCTCGCCGTGATGTTCACCGACGCCCGTGAGCGCGCCAAGGCGTTCGGCATCTACGGTGCCATCGCCGGTGGTGGCGGTGCCGTGGGCCTGCTGCTCGGCGGCTTCCTGACCGAGTACCTGAACTGGCGCTGGACCTTCTACGTCAACATCCCGTTCGCGGTCGTCGCGGCCGTCGGCGCCTACTTCGTCATCCGTGAGCCGGCCGGTGCCCGCAACCGCGCGCCCCTCGACATCCCCGGCGTCGTCCTCTCCACTACGGGTCTGGTGGCCCTGGTGTACGGCTTCACCCGCGCCGAGCACTCCGGCTGGACCGACGCGTGGACGATCGGCATGTTCGTCCTGTCGGCGGTACTGCTGGCCGCGTTCGTCGCCGTCGAGGCCAAGGTGAAGGCCCCGCTGCTGCCGCTGCGGGTACTCACCGAGCGCAACCGCGCCGGTGTCTACCTCTCGCTGGGCCTCGCCGTCATCTCGATGTTCGGCCTGTTCCTGTTCCTCACCTACTACCTCCAGGTGGTCCGTGGGTACTCGCCGGTCAAGACCGGTTTCGCCTTCATGCCCATGGCCGTCGGCATGACCGTGGGCTCCACCCAGATCGGCACCCGGCTGATGACCCGCGTCCCGGCACGATGGCTGATCGGCCCCGGGTTCCTGGCCGCCGCGACCGGCACTCTGCTGCTGACCCAGCTGGCCCCGGACAGCTCGTACACCACCGTGATTCTCCCGGCGCAGCTGCTGCTGGGCCTCGGCATGGGTACGGCGTTCATGCCCGCGATGTCGCTCGCCACTCATGGGGTGAAGCCGACGGACGCCGGTGTCGCCTCCGCCATGGTGAATACCTCGCAGCAGGTCGGCGGCGCCATCGGCACCGCGCTGCTGAACACCATCGCCGCCTCCGCCACCACGGCGTACATCTCCGACAACGCCGCCGGTGCCACCAACCCGCAGGCGCTCCAGTTCCAGGGCATGGTCAACGGCTTCACCACCGCGTACTGGTGGGCCGTCGGCATGCTGACGGTCGCCGCCGTGATCGCCCTCGCCATGATCAACACCGGGCGGCCGGGGCTGCGGGGGCCGCAGGGCACGGCCACCGGCGGCGGCACCGACGCGGACAGCGGCCTCCCCGCCGTTCTGCACTGACCCGCGACAGCATGTCACCACCCCACCCCAGCCGCAGTACCCCGGAAAGGAAGTCTCATGAGCACGGAACAGAAAATGATCGACGGTGTCCTGATCGAGCACGCGGCACCCACGACCGCGCCGTCCGCCCCTCCCCTCGTCTTCGTCCACGGAGCGGGTCACGGGAGCTGGGTCTGGGAGAACTACCTGCCGTACTTCGCGGCGACGGGCCGGGACTGCTACGCGTTCAGCTGGTACAACCACCACGGATCCCGCGATCTGCCGGAGGGCCGGTTCCTGGAGCGCTCCCTGGCCGACACCGTGGAAGAGCTGGAGACAGTGGTCTCCTTCGCCGGCCAGGCGCCCGTCCTGGTGACCCACAGCATGGGCGCCATCGTCGCGCAGAAGTACGCCGAGCGGCACCCGGTGCTCGCTCAGGTCCACATCGCCCCCGCCATCTGCGCGGACGTCGGGCTCGACGTCGACTTCGCGATCGACCCGGGAACTCCGGTGGGACCCGGCCCCTTCGAAACGGCCTGGGACTTCTACCTCGGAGGCACCAGCGAGGAGGACGCCCGCCGCTACTACGCCCTCTTCTCCGAGGAATCCCCCCGGGCCATCATGGAGGGGGTCAACGCCCTGGTGAGCGTGGATCGTACGCGTCTGAGCGGACCGACCCTGTTCATCGCGGCCGAGCACGACAGGGTCGTTCCCGCGGAAGCGGTCCGCCGGAGCGCCGACCACTTCGGCGGCGACTACCTGTTCCTGCACGGCCGCTCGCACAATGTGGCCCTGGAGCCGCGCTGACGCGAGACGGCGGACCGCATCAGCTCCTGGCTCGCCCGCCGCTGCTGGTGACGACGGTGGCAGTGCCGATCCGGCCGGTGCGCGTGATCCGCCTGGGTTCCGACACCGACGGGCTCGCGTGCACGACCGGTCCCCGGCACGTCACCCGACACTCCGGGTACGGATCCGACGGCGGTTCCCACCCTCGAAACGTCTCCAGCAGCCGCCGTAAAGGACACACCGTAGCGGGGCTGCCGGAAGCCCGGTCAAAGGTCGACGGTACGGCGCGTACGCCCGCTCAGGCCGGGCGGAGGCCCGTGGTCAGTGACTGGACCACCATGTCCGCCCCCTGGGCGTTCGTCAGCTCCGGCATCTCGTGCGCGGCCATGGTGGTGAGATGAACGAGCAGCGAGCGGGCCCAGCGATCGGGAAGCCCGGGGCGGATGACGCCTTCGCGCACCGCGCGGTCCATGAAGCCGTCGAGCCGCTCCATCAACCGGCGGAGACGATCGGCCCCCGCCTCGTCCTGTACCTGCCGCACGTCCACCGGCAACCGTCTACTGACGGCGATGATGCCTTCCGCATAGCGGTGCAGGGCGACCAGCACGGGCGCCTCGGTCAGTCGCGCCTCGGCGACGACCTGCTCGCAGGCATCGAGCTTGGCGGTATGGACTGCGGCCAGAAGCTCCTCGCGCGTGGTGAAGCGGCGGTAGACGGTGCGCCGGTCGACCCCCGCCGCCGCCGCGATCGCCGCGATGCTGGCGCCGGGGTCGGCCGCCAGCAGGCGCGCGCCGGTCCGGAGGACCGCGTCCAGGTTGCGTTCGGCGTCAGCTCTCATCGTGACCCGCAGTCTACGTGGGACGGCAGATGAGCCATCAATCACCCCACCCCTGTTGCGAATCCTCGATTAAATGCCTCACAGTTGTGGCACTTGATTCATTCGACGTGTCTGTCGCAGCGTCTGCACTCAGTAAGGAGCCACGCGTGAGCCCGGTCCGCCTGTCCGTGAAACTCAAGGAGGCCCTCGATGCCCGGATCTTCGTCACTGTGGCGACCCTGCGGCCCGACGGGAGCCCGCACCAGTCGGTGGTCTGGATCGGGAGGGAGGGCGACGAGCTCTTCCTCGTGACCGGTGTCGACAAGACCAAAGTCCGCAATCTGCGACACGATCCACGGCTGGGCGTCATGGTGAACCCGGCGGACGAACCGTACGGGTACGCGTCGATCAGCGGCACCGCCCGGTTCGAGAACCCGGGCAGCCGCGAGCGCTTGGACCAACTGGCCGTCAAGTACACCGGCATGACCTATGCCGAGCACAACCCGGAATCCCACGCGGCCCTCCCGGAACTGGTGACTGTCCGTGTCACTCCCGAGAAGATCGCGGCACGGTTCCTGTGAGCCGGGGCCACGAACGAGGAGTACCGCGGTGAAGACCTATGTCATCACCGGCGGCACGGACGGCATCGGCGGGGCCGTCGCCCGCACCTACCTGGACAGGGGACAGGAGGTGGTGGTGGTCGGACGCGACGCGGAGACGGGCGAGGCCTGGCTGGAGACCGCGCGACGACACGACGCGGCCTCCCGGGCGCACTTCCTCCGTGCCGACCTGAGCCTGCTGTCCGAGAACGGAGCACTCCTCGACACGCTCCGTTCGTCCTTCGCGAAGATCGACGGCCTGGTGCTGTGCGCCCGGCACTTCCGCACCACCCGAGAGGTCACCGCCGAAGGCTTCGAGAACACCTTCGCGCACTTCTATCTGAGCCGCTTCGCCCTGAGCCACGGGCTGACCGGCCTCCTCGACTCCGCCGATGCCCCGGTCATCGTCAATGTCGCAGGGCCCGGCGGTGCAGGGAAGATCCACTGGGACGACCTCCAGCTCGCCCGGGAATACGACGGGCACACAGCTCTCACACAGGGCGGCCGGCTCAACGACCTGCTCGGCGTCGCCTACGCGGACCGCCGGCCAGGGACGAGAGTGCGGTACGTCCTGTTCCACCCGGGAACGGTCAGCACCGGATTCTCCGGGGAGTACACCCCGGACACCCTGGCCCGGATCGCCGACATCCGCAGAACCGCCCAACCGGTGGAAGAAGCCGTGCTCCCGATCATCCGAATGCTCGACAACCCACCCGACACCGTACTCAGCGCCTTCGTCCGGGATACGCCCCTCCTCCCACAAGGCCCCGGATTCTCGGTCGAACAAGCGCGCCGACTACATCTGCACACCGAGGGGGTGCTGGCCGGCCACGCCACAGTCATGGAGGGCAGTTGACACGGCGCACTGTGCGTGCGGCGTGAGCGACGGTCAGCCCTCCCGAAACGCCTCCAGCAGCCGCAGCCACACCTCGCTGATCGTCGGGTACGCCGGTACCGCGTGCCAGAGGCGTTCGATCGGGACCTCGCCCACGACGGCGACCGTCGCCGAGTGGAGCAGTTCGCCGACGCCCGGGCCGACGAAGGTGGCGCCGACCAGGATGGAGCGGTCGAGGTCGACAATCATGCGGGCGTGGCCGCGGTAGTCGTTGACGTAGAGGCTGGCGCCCGCGACCGAGGCGAGGTCGTAGTCGACGGCGCGGACGCGCAGGCCCGCCGCCTCGGCGTCGGCGAGGGAGAGGCCGACGGCGGCGGCCTCGGGGTCGGTGAAGACGACCTGGGGGACGGCGGCGTGGTCGGCGGTGGCCGCGTGGGCGCCCCAGCGGTCGGTTTCCAGGAGGGGGACACCCTGGGCGCGGGCGATGATGGCGGCGGCGGCGATGCGGGCCTGGTACTTGCCCTGGTGGGTGAGGAGGGCGCGGTGGTTGACATCGCCGACGCCGTAGAGCCAGTTGCTGGACTCGACCCGGCAGGTGTCGTCGACGGAGAGCCAGGAGCCGTTCTCCAGGCCCACGCTGGGCAGGCCGATGTCGTCGGTGCGCGGTGCGCGGCCGGTGGCGAAGAGAACCTCGTCCGCCTCGACCCGGCTGCCGTCGCCGAGGACGAGGGTGACGGGGCCGGTGCCGTTGTCGCGTTCCACGGCGGTGACGGAGGTGTTCGTCCGGAGGTCGGCGCCCGCCCGGGTGAGGGCGGCGGCGATGTGTTCGCCGACGAAGGGTTCCATTCGGGGCAGGAGTCCGTCCCCCCGTACCAGCAGGGTGACCTGGGAGCCGAGGGCCTGGAACGCGGTGGCCATCTCGACGCCGACCACTCCCCCGCCGACCACCGCGAGCCGCCCCGGTACCGTCGTGGCGCTGGTGGCCTCGCGGCTCGTCCAGGGCTTGGCCCCGGCCAGGCCCGGCAGATCGGGGAGGACGGCGCGGCTTCCGGTGCAGACGGCCACCGCGTGGCGGGCGGTGAGGACGTGCTGTTCGTTCCCGGGTGCGTCGACCACGACCGTCTTCGGGCCCTGGAGCCGTCCGCGGCCCCGGTAGAGCCGGGCGCCGGTCGTCTCCAGCCAGGCGACCTGGCCGTCGTCCTTCCAGTGGGAGGTGAAGTCGTCGCGGTGGCGCAGCACGGCCGCCGTGTCGAGGGGGCCCTGGACCGAGCCGCTCAGTCCGGCTGTACGGCGGGCGTCCGCCTGGGCGATCACGGGCCGCAGCAGGGCCTTGCTCGGCATACAGGCCCAGTAGGAGCACTCTCCGCCGACCAGTTCGCTCTCCACCACGGCCGTGCTCAGCCCGGCGGCGCGCAGCCGGTCCGCCACGTTCTCCCCGGTCGGACCGGCTCCGAGCACCACGACGTCGTACACGACAGGTTCCGTCATAGGGACAGTCTGGTACCGGGTGTGTCTCCTGGCCACACGGGCAGCGGGAGGAATAGCACCGGCTCGCCCTCGGTTGTCGGGGGCGAGTCACGTGACCGACACGGGACGCATCGGAGAGGTAGCACGTTATGAGCACTGTTGAGCTCACCAAGGAGAACTTCGACCAGGTCATGTCGGAGAACGACTTCGTCCTGATCGACTTCTGGGCCTCCTGGTGTGGACCCTGCCGCCAGTTCGCCCCGGTGTACGAGGGGGCGGCGGAGCGCCACGAAGACCTGGTCTTCGGGAAGGTGGACACGGAGGCGCAGCAGGAGCTGGCCGCCGCGTTCGAGATCCAGTCCATTCCCACGCTGATGATCGTCCGGGACCGGATCGCGATCTTCGCCCAGCCGGGCGCGCTGCCTGAGGCGGCGCTGGAGGACGTGATCCGTCAGGCCCGCGCGCTGGACATGGACGAGGTGCGCGCCTCGGTCAAGGCGGCGGAGTCCAACGGTCAGCCGGAGGCATGATCCGCCCGCCGTGGCGGCCCGTCGAGCGGGTCGCCATGGCCGGGGTCGGCCAGGGCCGGTCCCCGAGCCGCCCGGCCGGGCGTTCCGGCCCGTGGGCCGCTCCGGGTGCCCCCAGGCTTGAGCTGGTGGGCGAGCCAGTCGGTCGGGCCGCCGCTCACTCCTCGGCCGCCTCGATCACCCGGGCGGTCAGGCCGTAGTCCAGTTCGGCGCCGTCGACCAGCAGCGCCTCGACGGTCCGGGTCTCGGGGTCGATGTCGGCCACCATCCCGGCGCCCGCGTACCGCGGGTACCCCGAGGCCCCCGTCTCCCCGGTGGCCTCCACCACGGCCGAGCGGATGGCGTCGCGGGTGAGCGCGGTGGTGTCACCGCCCACGATGTGTTCGGGCACCAGCAGTACCTCGAAGCGGGCGGGGGCGTCGGGGTGGCCACGGCGGTGATGACGAGGGCTCATGCGTGCGACGGTAGGCAGACGGCTCGCGGAACGCATCCCGGGAACGGTGCCGGGCCCAGATCCCGGGAACAGTGCCGGGCCCGGAACCCAGGAACAGTGCCGGGCCCGGAACCCGGGAACAGTGCCGGGGCAGTGTCCAGCACGCGCTCCGGGGACACCCCGGTCACGACTCCAGGGATACCTCGGTGACGGATGGGGCCTGTGTGACAGATGGCTTGTTCTCAGCGTTCTCCCGAGAGGGCCTGTCACACCTGACGCATCCCTGACGACGGAGCGTGCGTCAGGGCGGCGCCCGCGGAGAGCGCCGCCCTGACCGGAACCACCGTTCCTACGTCGAGTCCCGCTGGACCGCCCGCACCCGCATCAGATCGTGGCGCTCCGGCACCCGGTCCGGATCCCGTACCGCGCGGTCGACCAGTTCCGCCATGTGGCGGCCGGTGGTCATGTCGATGTGCACCGTGCTCAGGCGTGGCCGCAGCAGACGTCCGAGCAGCAGGTCGTCCGCGCCGATGACGGCCGTGTCGTCAGGTATCGACACGCCCCGGTCCTGGAGGGCACGCATCAGGAGCATCGCGTAGTCGTCGTTGTACGTGTAGACCGCGTCCAGACCCAGCTGGGGCCAGCGGGCGGCGAGGTCCGCCGCCGCGTCCTCGTCGTACGACAGGGGCAGGGGCACCGCACGCGCCCCCGCGCGTTCGGCGGCGCGCCGGGCACCCTCGTACCGTGGCTCGGCGAAGAGCTCCAGACCCCGCTCGACGGGCATCACCACCCCGATCGCCTGGCGGCCCCGGCGGACGAGGTGGGAGACGGCGCAGTCGCCGACCTCACGCTGGTCCATGACCAGGCAGCGGGCGCCCTCCACCCGGCGTGGGGCGAGCGATATGACCGCCTTCGCACCGGAGCGTTTGAGGACTTCGACGCCGTAGGCGGTCAGTCCGACCTCCCCGAGGGAGACCACCGCCACCGGGCGCAGTTCCGCCCACGCACGGGCCGCCTCGTCCCCGTCGAGGCCGAGGCTGCCGTACTGGACGACGGTGTAGTCGAGGCGGCGCAGGGCCCACTGGAGTTCACCGAAGAACTGGTGGTGGAGCGGGCCGACGGGATGGGTGGCGGTCGGCAGCAGGACCATCCGGGTGTGCCCCGCCCGCAGGCTGCGCGCGGCCGCGTGGGGGACGTAGCCGAGTTCCTCGGCGGCGGCGCGGACCCTGTGCCGGGTGGGCTCGCTGATACGGACGGAGGCCGTGTTGTTGAGGACGTACGAGACGGTGGCCCGGGATACCCCGGCTAACCGGGCGACGTCGGCGCTGGTCGGAACGGCGCGCTCCGTGGAGTGTCTGGGTGTCTGGCTCATCGCCCTGCGCATCCTTCCAGACCGCCCCCGGGTGAGATCTGCGGATTGGCCGGATTACACCGCCTCCCGGTCCGGGTTCGGCTCCCCGCCGCCCGGGTGTCGCACATAAGATCGTTTTCCCCGGTGAGGGGCGTGATCCACCGAGCGAAGGGGCAGATGGTGAAGCTGCATACCACGACCTGGGGTGCGGGCGACCGCCTCGCCCTGCTGATCCACGGCATCATGGCCGACCACCGCACCTGGCGCCGTGTCGCTCCCGCCCTCGCCGAGCGGGGCTACCGGGTGACAACCGTCGATCTGCGCGGCCATGGCGCGAGCGGGCGCGGTGACTCCTACACCCCTGACGACTTCGCCGACGACCTGGTGGAGACCCTGCCCTCCGGCGCCGACGTGGCCATCGGGCACTCGCTCGGCGCGCTGACGCTCTCCCTCGCGACGGCCCGGCTCGCGCCGCGCCGGGCGGTCTACGTGGACCCGGTCTGGTTCCTCCCGGACGGCCCCGACGGCTATCGGCCCGAGGCGCTCACCTCCGCCAAGCGGCTGACCAAGGAGCAGATCCGCGCCATCAACCCGCGCTGGAGCGATGAGGACATCGCGGACGAACTGGCGACCCTGGCGCTCTGGGACGAGCGGTCGGCCCACGGGCTGGAGTCCTTCACCGGCCGCGAACTGGCGCCCGCCGCACCCGTCGTCCCCTCGCTGGTGCCCCTCGCCGATCCCAGTGTGCTGGTCCCCGCCGAGCGGGCGGCCCTGCTGCGTCAGCGCGGGTTCGAGGTCCGCACGGTGCCCGGCGCCGGACACACCATCCACAGGGACGACTTCGACGGGTTCATGACCGCGCTGGAGGGCTGGATCTGATCACCGGTCCTCCGGTTGCGGGACGGTCTACGGTCGGTCCCGAGCGGTCGACCGGACCGGGACGATCTACGGTGGCGCCATGAGCCTTCCCACACCGGGCCGGTCCGGGCCCTCCGCCACCACGGAGGCCGACCCCTCGGCGGCCGGTCCCGTCCGTACCTCCTACGCCCCCGACCAGGACGGGGACCCGGATCCGGGCGAGATCGTCTGGACCTGGGTTCCGTACGAGGAGGGGGATGGGCGCGGCAAGGACCGGCCGGTCCTGATCGTCGCCCGCGAGGCGGGCGGCACCCTCCTCGCCGTACAACTCTCCAGCAAGCGGCATGACCGTGACCACGAGTGGGTGCCCATCGGCGCGGGACCGTGGGACCGCGAGGGGCGGGAGTCCTGGGCCGACCTCGACCGGGTGCTGCGGGTGCACGAGGACGGGATGCGCCGCGAGGCGTGCGCCCTGGACCGGGCGCGGTTCGCCGTGGTGGAGGGCCGGTTGCGGGAGCGGTACGGCTGGAGCTGAACCGTTCCGCCCCGCCGGGCCTTGCCAGGGCCCTGATTCCCGCCGGGCCTCCCGAGGACTCCGGTTCCTGCCGGGCCTTCCGAAGCCCCGGGCGCAGGGCGTGTTCGGGGGGCGGTCCCCGTGGCGGACGACGGGAACCCAGGTCTCACCGACGTGGAACGGCGCCCCAGCGCGAGGCCCGGCCCGTGACGCGCCCGCACCCGCGTCAGGCCCCGCCGAACCTGTCCCGGAACGCCGCCATCGTGGCCCCCGTCCTGGTGCGGTCCAGGATGGCGAAGACCACCTCGTCGAAGTGGCCCGCGAACCGGCCCGTCCCGGTCAGCAGGTCGTGGAACGCGCCCGCGACCACCCGGGGGTCGTTCTGGAACACCCCGCAGCCCCAGGCCCCCAGCACCAGCCGCCGGTATCCGCCCCGTACCGCCGTCTCCAGCACCCGCTCCGCCCGGACCGCCACGGCGCCCGGCACCCGGGCGGCGGCCTCCGGAGTGCGACGGAGGATCACTCCGGTGTTCGGCGCGGGGCTGGTCAGGAAGCCGACCCGGTACGGGTGCTCCAGCAGCGCCCCGGAGTCATCCCGGAAGACGGGCACGGAGGGTGAGTGGATGACCCGGTCGGTGTAGAACGGGTCGCGGTCCGCGCGATGGTGCTCGTAGTACGCGGGGGCGCACAGCAGCGTGGTGTAGAGGGCCGAGACCCGGCACAGGGCCTCCTCCTGGGCGCGGGCGCCGTTGAGGTAGCCGCCGCCGGGGTTGCGGGCGGAGGCGAAGTTCAGGACGGCCACCGGTGCGTCGGTATCCGCGGCGGCGGTAGCGCTGGTGAGCCTGCGGGCGGCCTCGGTACTGCCCTCGCCGGTCACCTCGATGGCGGTGTGGCGGTCGGTGTCCGGGGTGACGGGCAGGGGATCGGGGCCGTGGAGCCGGGTTCCCGCGCGGGCGGCGGCGATGTCCGGGCCGAGGAGGACGGTCCGGCCGTCCGGGGTCTCATACCGGCCCGCCGCGACGATCGCCTCGGTCTGGCGGGCGATCTCCTTCAGTCGTGCGCTCATGGCGCCCATGGTGGGTGACCTGCGATGACCTGGACAAACGTTTTTCAGGCGCAGGTTCGGGTACCGGGTGGGTGGTCCGGGCACCCTTGTGCGGACGCGCGAGGGTGGCCTTAGGTTGACAGAGTGCCTTCGACGGGCGCGGGACAGGAGCTGAGTATGCGTCCACCCGATGCCGGTGATCACGACCGGCCTATCACGGAAACCGAGGCGGAAGATCTCCTGCACGGCATATGTTTCAAGAACGGCCCGCCCCGGGCCGTGGGCGTGGAGCTTGAGTGGCTGCTCCACCAGCGGTCCTCCCCCGAACGGCCGGTCCCGGCCGACACCCTGCGAGCCGCCCACGACCGGGTGCGCTCCCTGACCCTCACCTCGGCTCTCACCTTCGAGCCCGGCGGCCAGCTGGAACTCAGCTCCCCGCCCGCCGCCTCCCTCATGGAGTGCGTGGACTCCGTCGCCGCCGATCTGGACGCGGTGCGCGCCGCACTCCGCCCGGCCGGTCTGGCCCTCGCCGGATGGGGCCTCGATCCCTGGCAGGAACCGCGCAGGGTGCTGCGCGAGCCCCGGTACGACGCCATGGAGTCCTATCTCGACCGCACCGGCCCCCATGGCCGGGCCATGATGTGCACCTCGGCCTCGGTACAGGTCTGTCTGGACGCCGGGGAGGAGGAGCCGGGACCGCTGGGCCTGCGCCGACGCTGGCAGCTGGCGCATCTGCTGGGCGCGGTGCTGACCGCCGCGTTCGCCAACTCCCCCGCGCGCGCCGGGTGCTGGACCGGCTGGCGCTCCACCCGGCAGGCGATCTGGGCCGGGATCGATCCGGTACGGCCGCTCGCCCCGCCGCTGGACCGGGAACCGAGGGCGGCCTGGGCGGCGCATGCGCTGGACGCGCCGGTGATGTGCGTCCGGACGGCCGAGGGCCCCTGGGAGCGGCCGCCCGCGCTCTCCTTCCGGGAGTGGACACGGACCGGCGGGGCGCGCCGGGCGCCGACCCGCCAGGATCTCGACTACCACCTGACCACGCTCTTCCCGCCGGTGCGACCGCGTGGCCATCTGGAGCTGCGCATGATCGACGCACAGCCGGGTGACGACGGCTGGCGGGTGCCGCTGGCGGTGACGGCGGCGCTCTTCGACGATCCGGAGGCGGCCGAGACCGTGTACCGGGCGGTCAAGCCGCTGGCGGAGTACGCGGGCGGCGGTCGCGCCCCGCGCAACGCGCTCTGGCTGGCGGCGGCCCGCCATGGGCTCGCCGATCCGGAGCTGCGCGCCGCCGCCGTGCTCTGTTTCCGTACGGCGCTGGAGGCGCTGCCCCGGATCGGGGCCTCCGACGCGCTGTGCGCGGCGGTCGCCGCGTTCACCGAGCGGCATGTGCTGCGGGGCCGATGTCCCGCCGACGATCTGCGCCTGACCGGTCTGGGCCGGGATCCGGGACCGTATGGACGGATACCCGGCGAGAAACCGGCCCGGCCCACCCTCGCACCGCCGGGCTCGGCACCGGAACGGCCCGGTGCCCCGGCCACCACCGGCACGGATACCACCGGAACCACCGGCGCTACGGGCACCACGGCCACCACGGCCACCGGACGGGAGCCGGGCACCGTCTCCGCACCACCGGGCGGCACCGGCACCGGCACCGGGCCGGAACGACCCGGCGTCCCCGCCACCAACGGCACCGGGCCGGAACCACGGACCGTCTCCCCGCCGCCGGGCACCACCGATGGGCCGCGTTCGCGGCCGCTCCCCCGGGAAGGAGCCGGATCATGACGGAGACCGCACCACGGGAGCGGGCGCTGACCGCGCTGCTGGCCGCCCGGGACCGCACCACCGCACTGACCGCGTGTGTCGACGACCGCGAGCTGACCGCACAGCACTCGCCCCTGATGTCCCCGCTGGTCTGGGATCTCGCCCATATCGGCAACCAGGAGGAGCAGTGGCTGCTGCGGGCCGTCGGCGGGCGGCCCGCGCTGCGGCCCGAGATCGACTCGGTCTATGACGCCTTCGAGCATCCGCGCGCCACGCGTCCCTCGCTGCCCCTGCTCTCCCCGGCCGAGGCCCATCGCTACGCCGCCGACGTACGGGGCCGGGTGCTGGACATCCTGGAGTCGGCCGCGCTGGAGGGCGCTCCCCTGGTCGACTCGGCCTTCGCCTTCGGCATGATCGCCCAGCATGAGCAGCAGCACGACGAGACCATGCTGATCACCCATCAGCTCAGGGCCGGTCCGGCCGCGCTGACGGCGCCCGAGCCGCCCCGGGGCGACACCCGGGGGCTGCCCGCCGAGGTGCTGGTGCCCGGCGGCCCGTTCACGATGGGCACCTCGGCCGAGCCCTGGTCGCTGGATAACGAGCGGCCCGCGCACGAGCGGGAGATCGCGGCCTTCCATCTCGACACCACCCCGGTGACCTGCGGGGCCTATCTCGCCTTCATGGCGGACGGCGGCTATGAGGAGCCCCGCTGGTGGGCCCCGGAGGGCTTCGCGCAGATCCGCCGCCACGCGCTGACCGCGCCCCTGTTCTGGCAGTACGAGGACGGGGTGTGGCTGCGCCGCCGCTTCGGGGTCACCGAGCCGGTGCCGCTGGACGAGCCGGTGCTGCATGTGAGCTGGTACGAGGCGGACGCGTACGCCCGCTGGGCGGGGCGGCGGCTGCCCACGGAGGCCGAGTGGGAGAAGGCGGCCCGCCATGACCCGGCCTCGGGCCGCTCCCGGCGCTATCCGTGGGGCGATGAGGATCCCACTCCCGCCCACGCCAACCTGGGCCAGCGCCATCTGCGCCCCGCGCCCGCCGGAAGCTATCCACACGGAGCGTCGCCGCTCGGGGTGCGTCAGCTCATCGGCGATGTCTGGGAGTGGACGTCCAGCGACTTCCTGCCCTACCCGGGCTTCAGCGCCTTCCCCTACCGGGAGTACTCGGAGGTCTTCTTCGGCTCCGCGCACAAGGTGCTGCGCGGCGGTTCCTTCGGGGTGGATCCGGTGGCCTGCCGGGGCACGTTCCGCAACTGGGATCTGCCGGTCCGCCGTCAGATCTTCGCCGGTTTCCGTACCGCGCGGGACGCGGAACCGGACGGGGTGCGCCCCGCGGGACACGGCTCCGGTTCCCCCGGTCACCGGAGGCAGCCGCCTCCCGGCGCGCGTGGGGCCGCCTGATGTGCCGCCATATCGCCTACACCGGGCGCCCGCGTGCGCTGGCCGAGCTGCTGGTCCGGCCCGCGCACGGCCTGCTGCGCCAGTCCTGGGCACCCCGCCACCAGCGCCATGGCACGGTCAACGCCGACGGTTTCGGCGTCGGCTGGTACGCGGACGGCGATCCGCTGCCCGCCCGCTACCGCCGCGCCGGGCCGATCTGGGGTGATCTGTCCTTCGCCGACCTCGCCCGGGTGGTGCGCTCCGGCACCGTCCTGGCGGCCGTCCGTGATGCCACCGAGGCCGGGGCGGACGGGGAGGCCGCGGCCGCCCCGTACTCCTTCGGTCCCTGGCTCTTCAGTCACAACGGCGCCGTGCCCGCGTGGACGACGGCCCTGGCGCCGCTCGCGCGCGCCCTGCCCACCGCCGATCTGCTCGGTCTGGAGGCCCGCTGTGACGCGGCGCTGCTGTGGGCGCTGGTCCTGCGTCGGCTGCGGGAGGGGGACGCCGTGGGGCAGGCGCTCGCGGACACGGTCCGGGAGGTGGCGGCCCACGCGCCGCACTCCCGGCTCAATCTCCTCCTCACCGACGGGGAGACGGTCGCGGCCACCGCGTGGGGGGACTCGCTCTGGACCCGTTTCGAGCCCGGCGCCCTCGCGGTCCTGGCCTCGGAGCCGTACGACGACGACCCCCGCTGGCGCGCGGTCCCCGACCGGACCCTGGTGGTCGCCACCCGTGCCGACATCCTGCTCTCCCCGCTCAAGGAGCCGCCCGCGTGAGCCCGTTCCAGCTGACCCGCACCCTGCCCGACGACGCCACCGGCGCCGCCCTGCGCGCCGACGTGCTGCACGGGCTGACCCATACACCCAAGGAGCTGCCGCCGAAGTGGTTCTACGACGCCCGGGGCAGTGAGCTGTTCGATGAGATCACCCGGCTGCCGGAGTACTACCCCACCCGCGCGGAGCGGGAGATCCTGATCGAGCGGGCGTCCGAGATCGCCACGGCGACGGGCGCGCGCACCCTGGTGGAGCTGGGTTCCGGCTCCTCGGAGAAGACCCGTCATCTGCTGGCGGCCCTGTCGGGGCCGGTGGCCTACGTCCCGGTCGATGTCAGCGAGAGCGCCCTACGGGGTGCCGCCACGTCCCTGCTGGCCTGGCGCCCGGAGCTCCAGGTACACGCGCTGGTGGCCGACTTCACCCGGGGGCTGGCCCTGCCGGGCACCCCGGGCCCCCGGCTGGTCGCCTTCCTCGGCGGCACCATCGGCAATCTGCTGCCCGCCGAGCGCGCGCTGTTCCTGCGCTCGGTACGGGAGCTGCTGGGCCCCGATGACGCGCTGCTGCTGGGGACGGACCTGGTGAAGGACGAGGAGGTGCTGGTCCGCGCGTACGACGACACGGCGGGGGTGACGGCGGAGTTCAACCGCAATGTGCTCCGGGTCATCGCGCGGGAGCTGGACGCGGATGTCGACCCGGAGGACTTCGCCCATGTGGCGCTCTGGGACCGGGAGCGTGAGTGGATCGAGATGCGGCTGCGGGCGCGCTCGGCGCTCACGGTGAAGATCCCGGAGCTGAATCTCGTGGTGCCGTTCGAGGAGGGGGAGGAAGTGCGGACGGAGGTGTCGGCGAAGTTCCGCCGGGAGGGGGTGCGCGCGGAGCTGGCGGACGCCGGTCTGACCCTGGCCGAGTGGTGGACGGACCGGGCGGGCGCCTTCGCCCTGTCGCTGGCGCGGCCCACGGCGTGAGCCGTACCCGCCGCTCCTGACGGCGCCGGTCGTCTCGGTACGTACGGCGACGGGGCGGCCGTGTCCGTACGTACGGTGGCGGTGGCGGTGGCGGAACGGTCGCGGTCGCAGTCGCAGTCGCAGTCGCAGTCGCAGTCGCAGTCGCAGTCGCAGTCGCAGTCGCGGAACGGTCGGGCACCGGCTTCGTTCCGCGCCGCCGCCGTCCGCGTGGCGACAGGGCCCGCACGCCCTGTCGCCCGCGCGGCACCTCCGTACCGCCGCACCGGGCGGCGGGTAGGGAGTGCGCGGGGGCGGTCGGCCGGAAGGCGGACCGCCCGGGGACGGTCAGCCCGGGGAGAGGATCTTGGTGATCTCCTCGGAGGCCTGGAGCGCGGCGCGCGCCGCGTTACCCCCCTGGAGCACGGTGGTCATATAGGGCTTGATGGGGTTGTCGACCTCGACGTTGGCCCACTTCGGGGAGGTGGGCGTGGCCTTGCTGCCCCGGGCGGCGGCGCCCCGGGCCATCGCGGCGGTCGACTCCTGGCCCTGGACGACGCGGCTGAGCGTCTTCTTGTTGGGCACGTAGTTCATCGTCTTGGCGAGGTCGGTCTGCCACTGCTCGCTCGCCAGCGCCTTGACGACCTCGACCGCCGTGCCGCGGTTCTTGCCCTTGGTGGGGATGATCAGGTCGGAGCCGCCGGTGAAGACGGCACCGGCCTTGCCCTCCTCCTTGCCCGGGATGGGGAAGTAGCCGAGCTTGCCCTTGAGGGAGGGGTTCTCCTCCTCGATGGCCGCGGCGGCGGCCGGGGTGTCGATCATCTGGGCCACGGTCCCCTTGGCGAAGACACCGGCCTGCGGGGGCTTCTGCTCGTCCGCGTTCTTCGGGCCCTGGCCGAGCGACTGGAGCGTCTTGTAGAACTCCATGCCCTCCAGCGCGGGCTTGGTGTGCAGGGCGCCCTCCCAGGTGCCGCCGCGCTCGACGGCGAGGTCGCCGCCCTCCTCCCAGATGAAGCCCGCCAGGGTGTACCAGTCCTGGCCGGAGAGGTAGATGCCCTGGTTGCCGCCGCTGTTGAGCTTCTCGGTGTTCTCCAGCCACTCCTCGCGGGAGGTGGGCGGCTTGATGTCGGCCGCGGCGAAGAGGTCCCTGTTGTAGATGACGACGCGGTTGGCCGCGTACCAGGGGATGCCGTACTGGGAGCCGCCGATGTTGCCGGGCTGGGCCAGACCCTCCAGCCAGTCCTCCCCGCCGAGGTCCCGCACGGACTCCAGGGTCAGGTCCATCAGCGCGTCGCTCTCGGCGTACTGGGCGACCTGCGTGTTGCCGACCTCGATGATGTCGGGGGTGTCCTTGCCGTCGAGCGCGGCGTTGACCTTCTTCCCGATGCCGGTCCACTCCTGGAAGGCCACGTCCAGGTCGACCGAGGGGTTGTCCTTCTCGTACTGCTCGGTGAACCGCTTCAGGAAGTCGTCCGAGACGCTCCCCTTCATCAGCCAGATCCGCACGGTGGTGTCGCCGGACCCGGCATCCGATATGAAGCTGCAACCCGTGAGCGCGAAAGCGCACACCAGTGCGAGCGAGGAGGGGAGGGGGCGGAATGTCACAGCGTTCACCTCGAGGGCAGGGAAGACCAGAAAAACGGTGTAACCGGGCGAGACAGCGCACTCCGGGCTCGCTCGGGTTGGCTGGATTTTGGTATGTACCAAAATTCCGGTCAAGCCCTAAGAAGCTACACCTCGCGCACCGCCTCCTGGTGGGGCACGGTGGAGAGCATGTGGAGAGAGTGTAGCGAGAGGAGCTCGACACCATGTCCAATCACACCTACCGGGTCACCGAGATCGTCGGAACGTCGACGGAGGGAGTGGATCAAGCCATCCGCAACGGCGTGACCAGGGCAGGTCAGAAGCTGCGCGGGCTCGACTGGTTCCAGGTGACGGAGGTGCGGGGCCATATCGTCGACGGCACCATCGAGCACTACCAGGTCGGGCTGAAGGTCGGCTTCCGGCTGGAGGACTCCGACTGACGCCCCGGAGCCCCGGCCCACACGGGCCCCGAGGGGCCCCGGTCTCACCTCAACGGTCCAGTCCCGCCGCCGAGATCGCGCCACTCCCGTCGCCGAGCGGCCGCCCGACCGTTTTGACTTATTGATTCATGTACGCGGCATACGATCCCGAGCGGATCGCCTCCAGGCGAGCGAGCCCGGCACCGCCCACGGGAGAGATGCCGTGCCCTCAGCGCCCCAGCAACCCGGCACCCCGGCCGCCCCACCGGCTCCGCCGCCCCACCCTCGGGACCGAGCGAGGTCAATGCCTAGAATCAGCCGTTATGCAACGCGGCCATGACCCCTACGTCCGTGTTCGTGGCGCACGCGAGCACAATCTCCGGAATGTCGACGTCGACATCCCGCGCGACGCCCTCGTCGTCTTCACCGGGGTCTCCGGCTCGGGCAAGTCCTCCCTCGCCTTCGGAACCGTCTTCGCCGAGGCCCAGCGGCGGTTCATGGAATCCATCGCCCCCTACGCGCGCCGGCTGATCCACCAGGTCGGCGCCCCTCAGGTCGGCGAGATCAGCGGACTGCCCCCGGCCGTCTCGCTGGAGCAGCGGCGCTCCTCCCCCACCTCACGCTCCTCCGTCGGCACCGTCACCACCCTCTCCAGCTCGCTGCGCCTGCTGTTCTCCCGCGCGGGCCACTACCCCGAGGGCGCCGAGCGGCTCGACTCGGACGCCTTCTCCCCGAACACGGCCGCCGGGGCCTGCCCTCAGTGCCACGGTCTGGGGACGGTCCACGACACCACCGAGGAACTGCTCGTCCCCGACCCGTCGCTGTCGATCCGCGACGGCGCCATCGCCGCCTGGCCCGGCGCCTGGCAGGGCAAGAACCTGCGCGATGTGCTGGACGCGCTCGGCCATGACGTCGACCGGCCCTGGCGGGAGCTGCCACGGGCCGACCGCGAGTGGATCCTGTTCACCGACGAACGGCCCGTGGTGACGGTCCACCCCGTACGTGAGGCGGACCGGATCCAGCGTCCGTACCAGGGCACCTACACCAGCGCGCGCCGCCATGTGCTGCACACCTTCGCGGACTCCAAGAGCGCCGCGCTGCGCGCGAAGGCCGAGCGCTTCCTCACCAGCGCGCCCTGCCCGGTCTGCGGGGGCGCGCGGCTGCGGCCGGAGGCGCTGGCGGTGACCTTCGCGGGCGCCACCATCGCCGCGCTCGCCGCCCTGCCGCTGACCGAGCTGGCGCGGACCCTGGCGGCGGCCGAAGGGGACGGCACCGCCCGGGTGCTCACGGCCGATCTGCTGGCCCGTATCACCACGGTCACCGAGCTGGGCCTCGGCTATCTCAGCCTGGACCGGGCCACCCCCACCCTCTCCCCCGGTGAGCTGCAACGGCTGCGGCTGGCGACCCAGCTGCGCTCGGGTCTGTTCGGGGTGGTGTACGTGCTGGACGAGCCGTCGGCGGGGCTGCACCCGGCCGATACGGAGGCGCTGCTGACGGTGCTGGCACGGCTGCGGGCGGCGGGGAACTCGGTCTTCGTGGTCGAGCACCATCTGGACGTGGTGCGGGACGCGGACTGGATCGTGGACGTCGGCCCCGGCGCGGGTGAACACGGCGGCCGGGTGCTCCACAGCGGCCCGGTCGCGGAACTGGCCTCCGTAACGGCCTCGGTGACCCGGCGCTACCTCTTCGACCGCGCGCCGGTGGCACCGCGCGCGGCGCGTGAACCATCGGGCTGGCTGACGGTCGGCCCGGTGACCCGGCACAACCTGCGGGGCACCCGGGCCCGGCTGCCGCTGGGCGCGCTGACGGCGGTCACGGGCGTATCGGGGTCGGGCAAGTCCACCCTGGTCGGCGCGGTCACCGCCGACACCCCGGGCGTGGGGCGGCTGGTGACGGTCGATCAGCGCCCCATCGGCCGTACCCCCCGCTCCAACCTCGCCACCTACACGGGCCTCTTCGACGTCGTACGGAAGCTCTTCGCCGCCACCGACGAGGCACGGGCGCGCGGCTACCGGGCGGGCCGGTTCTCCTTCAACGTGCCGGGCGGGCGGTGCGAGACCTGTCAGGGCGAGGGTTTCGTGGCGGTGGAGCTGCTCTTCCTGCCCCGTACGTACGCGCCCTGTCCGGACTGTCAGGGCGCGCGGTACAACCCGGAGACCCTGGAGGTACGGCTCCGGGGGCTGACCATCGCCGAGGTGCTGGGGCTGAGCGTGGAGGCGGCGGCGGAATTCTTCGGGGCCGATGTCCCGGCGGCGGCGCGGAGCCTGACGGCCCTGCTCGACGTGGGCCTCGGACATCTGCGGCTGGGACAGCCCGCCACCGAACTGTCGGGCGGCGAGGCGCAGCGGATCAAACTGGCGACGGAGTTGCAGCGCCCGCGCCGCGACCACACCCTCTACGTCCTGGACGAGCCCACGACGGGGCTGCATCCGGCCGATGTGGAGGTGCTGCTGCGCCAGTTGGACGCCCTGGTGACGGCCGGGCACACGGTGGTGGTCGTGGAGCACGACATGGACGTGGTCGCGGCGGCGGACTGGGTGGTGGACCTGGGGCCCGGGGGCGGTGACGCGGGCGGCCGGGTGGTGGCCGAGGGCACGCCGGCCGAGGTGGCCTCGGCCGGCGGCACCCGGGGCGGGCGGACCGCGCCGTACCTGGCGCGGCGGCTGGGGCTCTGAGGGGCCGAGCGGCCGGGGCCTGGGGACCAGGCGGCTGGGCGGGCGCCATCCCGCTGGCGGCGCGGGTTCCCCGCGCCCCTGCCACCTGTCGCCCTGTCGCCCTGTCGCCCTGTCGCCCTGTCGCCCGCAGCCTGTCCGCCGCCTGCCTCTCTGCTGTTCGTCGCCCGCCGCCTGTCCTTACCGTCTGATCTCGCGGTTCGCCCGCAGCCACTCCCGGTTCATCGCGGCGATGGACGGCAGGGGTATGCCCTTGGGACAGGCCGTGGCGCACTCGCCGGTCAGGGTGCAGCCGCCGAAGCCCTCGGCGTCCATGGTGGCCACCATGTCCAGTACCCGGGTCTCCCGCTCGGGCGCGCCCTGCGGCAGGGCTCCCAGATGGTTGACCTTCGCCGAGGTGAAGAGCATCGCCGAGCCATTGGGGCAGGCGGCGACACACGCCCCGCAGCCGATGCACTCGGCGTGCTCGAAGGCCCGGTCGGCGGCGGGCTTGGGCACCGGGGTGGCGTGCGCCTCCGGCGCGGCACCGGTGGGCGCGGTGACATAGCCCCCGGCCTGGATGATCCGGTCGAAGGCCGAACGGTCCACCACCAGATCCCGGACCACCGGGAACGCGGCCGCCCGCCAGGGCTCGATGTCGATGGTGTCGCCGTCCGCGAAGGACCGCATGTGCAGCTGACAGGTGGTGGTCCGCTCCGGCCCGTGGGCGTCGCCGTTGATGACGAGGCTGCACGCGCCGCAGATGCCCTCGCGGCAGTCGTGGTCGAAGGCGATCGGATCCTCACCGCGCAGGATCAGATCCTCGTTCAGGGTGTCGAGCATCTCCAGGAACGACATGTCCTGACTGACGCCGTCGACCTCGTAGGTGACCATCGCGCCGGGGGCGGTGGCGTCGCGCTGGCGCCAGACGCGCAGGGTGAGCCTCATGCGTAGCTCCGCTGGGTGGGGTGGACGTACTCGAAGACCAGGTCCTCGCGGTGGAGCACGGGGGCGGTGCCCGTGCCGGTGAACTCCCAGGCGGCGGCGTAGGAGTACGCGTCGTCGCGCCGGGCCGCCTCGCCGTCGGGGGTCTGTGACTCCTCCCGGAAGTGACCGCCGCAGGACTCGCTCCGGTGGAGCGCGTCCAGGCACATCAGCTCGGCCAGTTCCAGGTAGTCGACGATCCGGTTGGCCTTCTCCAGGGACTGGTTGAACTCCTGGCCGGTGCCCGGCACCTTGATCCGGCGCCAGAACTCGGCCCGGATCTCCGGGATCCGCTCCAGCGCCTTGCGCAGCCCCGCCTCGGTGCGGGCCATCCCGCAGTGTTCCCACATCAGGGCGCCCAGCTCCCGGTGGAAGGAGTCGGGGGTGCGGTCGCCGTCCACCGAGAGCAGCAGGTTCAGCCGGTCTGTGGTTTCGGCGACGGCCTCGGCGACGGCCTCCGTGACCGCCGGATGCGCGGCGTCGGGCGGGTCGGCGAGCGGGGCGCGCGCCAGATAGTCGTTGAGGGTGGCGGGCAGCACGAAGTAGCCGTCGCCCAGGCCCTGCATCAGCGCGGAGGCGCCGAGCCGGTTGGCGCCGTGGTCGGAGAAGTTGGCCTCGCCGATGGCGAAGAGGCCGGGGATCGTGGTCTGGAGGTCGTAGTCCACCCAGAGCCCGCCCATGGTGTAGTGGACGGCGGGATAGATCCGCATCGGGGTCTCGTACGGGTTCTCGGCGGTGATCCGCTCGTACATCTCGAAGAGGTTGCCGTACTTCTCCGCGACCTGCTCCCGGCCCATCCGGGCGATGGCGTCGGCGAAGTCGAGGTAGACGCCCTCGCCGCCGGGCCCCACGCCCCGGCCCTCGTCGCAGACGTTCTTGGCGGCGCGGGAGGCGATGTCCCGGGGCACGAGGTTGCCGAAGGAGGGGTAGAGCCGCTCCAGGTAGTAGTCGCGCTCGTGCTCGGGGATCTCCCGGGGCGGACGGCTCTCGCCCCGGGCCTTGGGTACCCAGATCCGGCCGTCGTTGCGGAGCGACTCGCTCATCAGGGTCAGCTTGGACTGGTGGTCCCCGGTGCGCGGGATGCAGGTGGGGTGGATCTGGGTGAAGCAGGGGTTGGCGAAGTGGGCGCCGCGCCGGTGGGCCCGCCAGATGGCGGTGGCGTTGGAGTTCATGGCGTTGGTCGACAGATAGAAGACATTGCCGTAGCCACCGCTGGCCAGGACCACCGCGTCGGCGAGATGGGTGGAGATCTCCCCCGTGATCAGGTCCCGGGCGACGATCCCCCGGGCCCGGCCGTCCACCACGATCAGGTCGAGCATCTCGGTCCGCGGGTGGAGGGTGACATGGCCCGCCGCGATCTGCCGGGAGAGTGCCTGGTAGGCGCCGAGGAGGAGTTGCTGTCCGGTCTGGCCCCGGGCGTAGAAGGTACGGGAGACCTGGACGCCGCCGAAGGAGCGGGTGTCCAGCAGCCCGCCGTACTCCCGGGCGAACGGCACGCCCTGCGCCACGCACTGGTCGATGATCTCGACGGAGATCTGGGCCAGCCGGTGGACGTTGGACTCGCGGGCGCGGAAGTCGCCGCCCTTGACGGTGTCGTAGAAGAGGCGGTGGATGGAGTCGCCGTCGTTGCGGTAGTTCTTGGCGGCGTTGATGCCGCCCTGGGCCGCGATGGAGTGGGCGCGCCGGGGCGAGTCCTGGTAGCAGAACTGCTCCACCTGGTAGCCCTGCTCGCCCAGGGTGGCCCCGGCGGCGCCGCCCGCGAGCCCGGTGCCCACCACGATGACGGTGTGCTTGCGCCGGTTGGCGGGGTTGACCAGCTTCGCCTCGAAGCGGCGCCGGTCCCAGCGCTCGGCGATCGGCCCGGTGGGGGCCTTGGTGTCGGCGATCGGCTCGCCGGTCTCGTACGCGGTGTACCGCATGCTCGCTCCGCCGGTCCTCTCGTAGTCGGTGTCCCGCGTGCCCGGTCCGCCGGTGCTCTCGTACGCGTTCGGTGCCATCGATCAGCCCACCACTCCGGTCATGACGGCGACGGGTACCGCGACGAAGCCCGCGGTCAGCACCAGCGCGAGACCGTTGGCCAGGGTCTTCAGGGCGCGGTCGCGGCGGGCGCTGCCGATGCCGAGGGTCTGCGCGGCGCTCCAGAAGCCGTGGCGGACATGGAGGCCGACGGCCGCCATCGCGGTCAGATAGATGACGTTGCCGTACCAGGTGGAGAAGGTGGCGACGACGTTCTCGTACGGCCGGCCGGGCTCGGCGTTCTCGTTCACCGTCAGGGTGGTCAGATCGAGGATGTGCCAGACGATGAAGAGGGCGACGATGATCCCGCCCCAGCGCATGGTCCGGGTGGCGTAGCTGGCGCGGCGCTTCTTGTGGGCGTACGCGACGGGCCGGGCGCGCCGGTCCAGCCCGCTGAGCTGGTACGCGGAGACCGCGTGGGCCACGACGGCGGCGAGCAGCACGATCCGCACCAGCCACAGGGCCCACTCCCGGTGGAGTACGGGGGCGCCCATGGTGCGCAGCCAGTGGCCGTAGGCGTTGAACTCCTCCGGCCCGAAGAAGACCTTCAGATTGCCCACCACGTGGGCGACCAGATAGCCGAGGAGGATCAGTCCGCTGACGGCCATCACCGTCTTCTTGCCGACCGTGGAGCCCCAGAAGCTCCGCCGGGGTGGCGGTTTCCGGTCGGTCGGCCGCTGCCGTGTCGCTGGTGCCAGTCCCATGGCAGGAACGGTAGGTCCGGATCTGTCCAGTGGTCCAAGACATGATGTGGCTGATCTCCATAGACCATAGCTATGGTGGACCTATGCAGTTCCAGCAGCTCCTATACTTCGTGGCCGTCGCCGAGACCCGCCACTTCACCCGCGCCGCCGAACAGGTCCATGTCTCCCAGCCCTCGCTCTCCCAGCAGATCCGATCCCTGGAGACGGAACTGGGAGCGGAACTCTTCAGCCGCGCCCGGGGCAACATCGCGCTCACGGAGGCGGGCGAGACCCTGCTGCCGCTGGCCCGCCGGATCCTCGCCGACGCGGACACCGCCCGGCTGGAGGTCCAGGAACTGGCCCGGCTGCGGCGCGGCCGGGTGCGGCTGGGGGCGACCCCGAGCCTGTGCACCGGCCTGCTCCCGGAGGTGCTGCGGCTCTTCCACGACCGCCATCCGGGCATCCGGCTGCTGATCGAGGAGAGCGGCTCCCACGACCTGGTCCGGCTGCTGGCGCGGGGCGCGCTCGATCTGGCGCTGGTGGTGCTGCCGCTGCCGACCGCCTCCCCCGCGCTGACCACGGTGGAGGTGCTACGGGAGGACCTCGTGGTGGTCTCCTCGGCCGACGCGCCCGCGCCTAGGCGGCCGACCCGGATCGCGGATCTGCGCGACCAGCCGCTGGTGATGTTCCGGCACGGCTATGACCTGCGAGAACTCACCGTGGCGGCCTGCCGGGCGGAGGGCTTCGAACCCACGTTCACGGTGGAGGGCGGCGAGATGGACGCGGTCCTCGGATTCGTCCGGGCGGGGCTGGGGATGGCGGTGGTGCCCCGGATGGTGGCGACCCGGGCGGAGCCAGGACTGAGGGTGACCCCGCTGGCGGCACCCGGGCTCCAGCGGACGATCGGGCTCGCGCACCGCAGCGATGTGGCGCCGCCGCGCGCGGCGCGGGAGCTCCAGGGGGTGCTCCTGGCCCATGTGGGTCAGGAGCACCCGGGGGGCGGGGGCTGAGACGCGGGGGGAAGCCGGACGACCCGGGGCCGACGGGCCGTCAGCAGACACCGCCGGACGACCCGGGGCCGACGAGTCGTCAGATCGCGTCCGCCAGGGAGAGCGCGTGGAGGCGCTCCGGCGGGCCCGGCCGGGCGTAGTACCAGCCCTGCGCGGTGTCGCAGCCCAGCTCCTTGAGCTGCTCCGCCTGCGCGCCGGTCTCCACTCCCTCCACGGTCACGGCCAGCTCCAGGCTGTGCGCCAGCGACACGATCCCCTCGACGATCTTCAGATCCACGGGGTCGACCGGCAGCCGCTGCATCCCCTGGGTGAAGGACCGGTCCAGCTTGAGCACGCTCACCGGCAGCCGCCGCAGATTCGCCAGGTTGGAGTAGCCCGTCCCGAAGTCGTCCAGGGCGATGTCGACACCCATCTCGGCGAGCTGGCGCAGCGGTTTGAGCAGGGCCTCGTCCGCGCCGATGAGGGCGGACTCGGTGACCTCAAGGCAGAGCGCGCCCGGTTCCAGACCGGCCCCCTCCAGTACGGCGATGGTGTCCGTGACCAGGCCGGGGTGCTGGAGCTGTGCGGGCGAGAGGTTGACGTTGATCCGCAGCGGGCCGTCGGCGGTGCGCCGCTCCTGCCAGTAGCGGGCCTGGCGGACAGCCTCCTGGAGCACCCAGCGGCCCAGGGGGATGATGAGGCCGGTGTGTTCGGCGAGCGGGATGAACTGGTCCGGTCCCAGCACCCCGTGCTGGGGGTGGCACCAGCGCACCAGCGCCTCCGCGCCGTAGACGCGGCCGTCGCCGAGGTGTACCAGCGGCTGGTACTCGATGAAGAACTCGCCGCGTTCCAGCGCTGCGGGCAGCGCGGTCGTCAGGCCATGGCGGGTGATGGCGCGGGCCTCGGCCTCGGGATCGGCGACCTCGTACCGGTTGCCGCCCGCCGACTTGGCCTGGTACATCGTGATGTCGGCGCTGCGCAGCACCTCCGCCGCGGTGCGCTCGCCCGCCTCGCCCACCACGATGCCGATGGAGCCCCGGACGGTGAACTCGCGGCCGTCGACCCGGATCGGCGCGGCGAGCGCGGCGAGGATACGGGTGGCCAGCTCATGCACCTCGTGCTGGGTGCCGGGCCGGGTGGTCAGGGCGACGAACTCGTCGCCACCGAGCCGCGCCACCATCTCCCCCGGCGCGGTGGCACAGCTCTGGAGCCGGTCGGCCACCTCCACCAGCAGCCGGTCCCCGGTGGAGTGCCCGAGGCTGTCGTTGATGGCCTTGAAGCCGTCGAGGTCGAGGTAGCAGAGCGCGAAGCGGGAGCCCTCGGCGCCGGACAGCGCCTTCTCCAGCTTCTCGAAGAAGAGGGTCCGGTTGGGCAGCCCGGTGAGCGCGTCATGGGTGGCCTCGTAGCGGAGGCGCAAGTGGAGCAGCCGCCGTTCGGTGGTGTCCTCCAGCAGCGCGAGCTGGTACTGGGGCCGTCCCTCCGGGTCGCGCAGCAGGGAGACGGTGAGATTGGTCCACAGCACGGTCCCGTCCTGCCGGAAGAACGGTTTCTCCACCCGGAAGTGCTCCCGCTCGCCCCGGATCAGCTCCCGGTAGAGCTGCCAGATGTGCGGCCGGTCCTCCGGATGGGACCACTCGGAGACCTTCTTGCCGCGTACATGCTGTTCCAGCCCGCCGAACATCCGGGTGAGGGTCTCGTTGACCTCCAGGACGTTGCCGTCGAGATCGGCGATCCAGATCCCGATCGCCGCCCCCTCGAAGACGGCCCGCAGCCGCGCCTCGGTGGCGTGCAGCGCGCCGACCGCGTCGGTACGGGCCTGGAGCGAGGAGCGCGCGATGGCCTCCTGCTCGGCCAGCGTACGGTCGCGCAGCCCGTGCGCGAAGCCCGCCGCCACCGCGTGCTGGATCCGGGAGCAGCGGGCCCGGCTCTCCTCCGCGCTCGGATCGCCCGGCTCCCCCGGGGCACCGCAGTAGAGCACCAGATAGGAGTCGATGACGCCGAGGGTGCGGCTGAGGGCCTCGGGGTCGGTGCAGTGCGCGTCGACGAGCGCGGCCCCCACCCGCTGGGCGTCCCTCGGGTCGAAGGGGCGGGCGTGCAGCGCCGCGCCCAGCCGCCTGGCCAGCGGCAACAGCCGTTCCTCCACCTCGGCCCGGGTGAGGGAGGTGGCCGTCACGGGGTAGACGGCGCGGCTCCAGATCGTGGCGAACCGGCGCAGTCTGTCCTCAAGTCCATCGGGGTCGGCCGGGGAACCCGTCGCCTGGGAAGGCGCCATCACGCCGAGCGCCCCACCCCTGCGAAGCCTGAGTAGGCATATGGGTCCTGCTGCTCGGCTGGGGCGTCGGGCCGCCACTGCGGCATGGACACCAGACCGGGCTCGACCATCTCGTACCCCTCGAAGAACCGGGCTATTTGCTCTTGTGAACGCATAGACAGTGGACTGCGGATATCGCGGTAGACGCCGATGGCGGCGTCCACCTGGGCTCGGGGCGCGGGCACCCCGTCGTAAGCGGCATGGGTCAGGACCAGGAGGCTCCCGGGCGCCGTGGCGTCGCGCAAGCGTGCCACCGCGCCGTACGGATCGTCCTCGTCCGGCACGAAGTGGAGCACGCCGAGCAGCAGAAGCGCCACCGGCCGGTCGAAGTCGATCAGCGCGGCGGTCTCGGGGCTGTCCAGGATCTGACGGGGTCTGCGCAGGTCGGCGCCGATGGCGGCGGTCCCGGGATCGTCCGCGAACTCGTGGCGCACATGGGCCACGACGACCGGATCGTGGTCGGCGTGGACGACCACCGCGCCGGGGCTCAGCGCCCGCGCGGCCTCGTGGACCCCGCCGAAGGACGGGATGCCGCAGCCGATGTCGAGAAACTGGGTCACGCCCTCCGAGACGGCGTACGCCACCGCGCGCCGCATGAACGCCCGGCGCGCCTGGACGGCCTTGGGCAGACCCGGAAGCCGCTCCAGCACCCCGCGCGCGGTCCGCCGGTCGATCTCGAAGTTATGCGAACCGCCCAGGTAGCAATCGTGCATACGGGACACGCTCGGCACCGAGATGTCGATGCCGGGCGGGGCCCAGGCGGGTCGCTCCATCGATACTCCAAGCAGGTTAGCCACGGGGAGTCAGGCCGTACGGAAGGCCGGTGTTCGAGCCGAGGCTACTGATCGCCCGCCAATTGGGCGAGTCCAAACGGAAATTCGCGGTCCGTTCTTGGTCACACCAGTGTCACTGGACCACCGCATCACCTCCTCGATCGCGCCACCAAAGCGGCCGGCCCGCCACCGCGCGACAGGCGCGGAACGGGCCGGCCGCGGGCCGGAGGCGGGCGTGGTTACCTGGGCGCCCCGACCAGCTTCCCCAGCGGGCTGACCGCGTACCAGGTGCCGCCGACACCCTGCCCGTTGGTCTCTCCGGGCTTGGTGTCGCCCGCGAAGGTGTAGAGCGGCCAGCAGTCGATGGTCTGCTGCTTGATTCCGTCGGGACGGCTGAAGGTCACGAAGTTCTTCTTGAGGATTCCGCGCGTGTCGTTCTTGGCGACAGGGGCGACAACCGGCCATTTGGCGAGGCATTCGCCGACGCACGCCGATTTCATGGGCCACGCAGAGTCCTTGATGAAGCGGTAGACCGTCATTCCGTTCTTGTCCACGACGATCTCGCCCAGCGTGGGGTCCTGCCGGGTGGACAGGCCCGCGAGGGCGGCGCCACCGCCCGTACCGGAATCAGAACCGGAACCGGAACCAGAGCCACCGCCCGCGCCTGCCGACGCCTTCTTGCCATCAGGAGCCGCGGCGAACCAGGTACCGCCGACCCCCTGGCCCTTGATCTCCCCGGGCTGGGTGTCCTTGGCGAAGCGGTACATCGGCCAGCCCGCCACGGTCAGCTGCCGGGTCCCGTCGGCGCGGGCCACCGACCCGTAGCGGGAGGCATCCACCCCGGCGGGCGGCGTGGCACCCGCCGCGGGCACCACCGGCCACGCCTTCGCGCAGTCGCCTTCGCAATTCGAGCGCGAGGGCTTGGCGGTGTCCTTGTCGAAGCGGTACAGGGTGAAGCCCTCGCTGTCCGTCAGGACCTGACCGAGCTGGGCGTTCCGGGCCACCGCGAGCTGTCCGGCGGGCTTGGCGGCGGCGGGCTTCGCACCGGAGTCAGAGCCTGAGCCGGAGTCGCCGTAGCCTCCGGCGCCGGGCTGGGCGGCGTTGGTGGCGCCGACCGTCCTGGCCTTCGGCTCGTCGCCGCCCTGGTCCTGACCACACGCCGTCGTCAGCACGAGCACGGCCGCAGCGGTGACCGCGAGGGAGGCGTTCCGCCAGGTGTTCATGTCCACTCCAGGTGTCACGTTGGTCTGTCGCGGCGCCGGTGCGCCCTTCTCGCCCCTAGGTACGGGCGGGGTGCGGCCAACTGTTCAACCGTTCAGGAAAAAATCTTCGGCTTCGGGCGCTGGTCCTGACTCCCTGCCCCGGCTCCCCTTGATCCCCTTACTCCCCCGCCCTGACCCCGCGACCCGAGCCGCCCCGCGTCACCGTCCCGAGCCGCCCCACGTCACCGCCCTGCGCCCTGACTCCCTGCCCTGACTCCCCCGGTACCTGGCCCTGACCCTCACCCGCCCTGGCTCCTGACCCGGTTCAGGAAGGTCCGGCCCTGACGGCGGGCCCGCGAGCGGCCCCGGGCCGGTGCGGAGGCGAGGCCGAGGGCCCGCGTGCCGGGGGGCGGGGCTCACGGGTCGGGGGCTCGCGTCCACGCGGGATGAGGTCCGCGGACCGGGGGTGCCACGCCGTACGGGTCCTCCGGCCGGAGTACACCGATGACCCGTTCGCCCGGCAGGGATCGCGGGCCCGGGGCTCCGCTCCTAGCGTGGCGCCCATCGAGGGGCACGCTCCACCCGCTGTCGACACCGCTTCAGCGGCTGCCCCTCGGGGACCCGGAGGAATCACCATGCGCGCGATATGTGCCGCATCAGCCGCCCTGCTGGGGTCGGCCGCGCTCGCCCTGACCGCGCCCCCCGCGGTCGCCGCCGACACCGCCGACACCCGGGCGACCGCCCTGTTCACCGTCAGCCCCTCGACCGTCGCGGCGGGGGGCCGGGTCGCGCTGTCCGCCAGCGGCTGCGCCACCACGGCGACCGCCTCGTCGGCGGTCTTCGACGCCGTGACCATCCGGCCCGGCACCTCGACCGTCGCCACGGTGGACGCGGACGCGCGGCCGGGCGCCCAGTACTCCGTCCAGTTCACCTGCGGCAGTCAGCGGGGGAGCTTCAACCTCTCCATCGCGGGCAGCGGCACCACGCCCACGATCAGTTCCACGGCGGCCGTCCGGCCCGCCGTGACCGTGACACCCTCGCCGACGCGCTCCGCGACACCGACGGCGACCGCCACCCCCCGAGGGGTACGCGGTGGGCTCGGCGGCACGTCCGACGGGACGAACTCGGTGACGACCCTGGCCGGTGGGGCGATGGTGGTGGTGGCGACGGCGGCGACCGTGGTGGTGCTGCGGCGCCGGGCGGGCGACCGGCGGCACTGAGCCGCCGGTGCGCGCGGCGCTCACGCGGGCGGGCCCGGTCCCTCCCGTACGGCGGTCGCGGATGTCCCCACTCGGGGGCACGGCGCCGGGTCCCGCCGTCATCCGGCGGTGCCGACCGGAGTGCCCCACCCTGTCCCGGGGCACGGCCGGTGCCCGGTGGCCCGGAGTCCCTCCAGGAC